>JAQBQI010000304.1 GCA_028287085.1 Myxococcaceae bacterium | reverse complement strand
TGAGGTCGCGTACGATCTCGCGGACGCGTACCGCGCCTTCGCGGGCGTCCTCGAGCGCGAGGCCGAGCTCGGGATCGAGCCCCTTCTCCGCGGCGAGCTTCTCGAGGACGAAGTCGAGGTTGCCCTGCACGTACGCGAGCGGATTGTTGATCTCGTGCGCGACGCCCGCCGCGAGCGTGCCCACGGAGGCCATCCGCTCGGCGACGACGAGCTGCCGCTGCACCTTCTCGCGGGCCTCGCGCGCGCCTCGTTCGGCGGTCGTGTCGCGGAACACGAGCACGGCGCCCCGCACGGCCCCGCGGGCGTCGCGGATGGGCGCGCAGCTGTCCGCGATGGGCAGCTCCGTCCCGTCGCGGCGCACGAGCCTCGTCTCGTCGGCGAGCCCCACCGCCGCGCCCTCGCGCAGGGCCCGCGCGACGGGGTTCTCGACGCTCCTGCGCGTCGTCGCGTGGACGAGGCGGAGGATCTCCCCCGCCGGCCGGCCCCGGGCGACGGCGAGCGACCACCCGGTGAGCCGCTCGGCCACCGGGTTCATGCGCAGGACCGCGCCCGCGGCGTCGGTGGCGATCACCGCGTCGCCGATGCTGTCGAGGGTGATCGCGAGGCTCTCGGTCAGCTCCGCGAGGGCGTCGACCGCGTCGTGCCGCGCCGTGACGTCGCGGGCCACGCAGTAGATGAGCCCGCGCCGGAGCGCCGAGACGCTGTGCCACTCGAGCCAGCGGTGCGCGCCGTCGCGGCACCGGTAGCGGTTGGTGAACTGGCTCACGTTCGTCCCGCCGCGCAGGGCCTCGGTGGCCGCGACCGTCGCCGGCCGGTCGTCGGGGTGGACGAAGTCGAGCCACGGGACGGCGCACAGCTCCGCGATGCTCCAGCCGAGGGCGGGGGTCCACGCCGGGTTCAGCCGTTTGAAGAAACCGTCCAGCCCGGCGACGCCCAGGAGGTCGCCCGAGAACTCGAAGAACGCGTCGCGCTCATCGGTCACTGCTGAATCGCGTTCAACCATCCGCGGACGCTACAACGCCCGCTGTGGCAGACCCAACCCCCGACCGCTGCACGAGGGCGCGCGGCGGCGGTCCTCGGCAACGGCACCACCTCGTCGACGGTGTCCTCCGTGCCGGTGACCGTGACGGGGCTCACCGACGCGCTGCAGGTGGCGGTGGGCGAATACTCGACCTGCGCGCTCCGCGCGACCGGCGCGGTCGTGTGCTGGGGCTACAACCACTACGGCCAGATCGGCAACAACTCGACCACCGACGTGTCCGTCCCCACCATCGTGTCGGGCCTGACGGATGCGGTGTTCACCTCGGCCGGCGCCTACAACTCCTGCGCGCGACGCAGCTCGGGGGCCGTCGCGTGCTGGGGCGGCAACGACAACGGACAGGTCGGCGACGGCACGACCACCCGCCGCCTCACCCCGGTCGCCGTGGTCGGCCTGCCCTGAGCCAACCCGCGCTCCGACGCCAGCGAGCTCGCCCTGCTGGGGTGATCAACATCTCTCGACGACGCGAAGCGGGGACGGTACTGCGCCCAACGGGTGCTTCGTAGACCCGAGGGTCTGAACCAGCTCGGGTGCATGGCTGGGGCTTCCGAGTTGGGTGACTCCGCCGCGCGTCGGCGTCTAACGCGCTTGGGCGAGCAGCGCCCGCAGTGACGCCCGTGCACCTTCGCGATCGTAGGGCTCCCACGCGGCAGGCGAGGGCCGCCTCTGGGCGACCAGGCCGCGCCGTTCGAGTTCAGGTGTCACGGGGGCGTAGGCGGTGTAGTCGGCCCAGAGACGGTCGTCATCCGAGATGCCGGCGATCACCCGGCGTTGCGTCGCGGACCATCCCGTCGCGTCGTCCGCCGTGTCCTTCTTCGGGAACGTCGCGCACAGCAGATGCTGGTGGATGCTGCCGAGCATCCAGAGGCTCGGTCGCCGCGCCAGCGCGTCGAACAAGCGGGGCGCCACCACGGTCTCGACCAGCTCACTTCCGAGCGCCGCCAGCACTCCCTCGGTGTGAACCTCGGCGCTCCAGTCCCACATGAGTGGGGCGAGCAACGGCCCTCCGACTTCTCCAGTCAGGTACGCGTCGACGAGGAGCCGCGCGATCTCCTCGTTCGCCACCCCACCGTCGCTCCCCCGCGCGAAGGCGAGCGCAAGCGCGGCGGACCAGCGCTCCTCGGGCGACGCGGCCGAGCGAAACCCTTCGCGCAGGAGAGCAATCGTCGCGTCGTCGCGGGCCCCGAGCGACCTGAAGGACAGGAAGAACCCCGCGCGGATGACCGCCCCACGCTCCGCTCGCAGGCCGTCGCGTAGCGCGGGCTCGATGCGCTCGCGCTCCTCGGGAAAGGCGCCCAGGAGGTGCGCCGCGCCCGCGCGCACGGCTCCGTCTCCGTGCCCCAGCAGCTCGATGCCGAGCGGCACCCCCGCGGCCGCGGCGCGGTGGGCGTCGACCGCGACCGGATCGAAGGGGTACCAGCAGGTCGCGACGGCGTGCAGGAGCGCGAGCACCAGCGGCCGGTCGCCGACGCGTTCGACGCCCGCGAGCTCGACGAGGAACGGGGCCGCTGCCGCCGCCGCCGTCGAAGTGTCCCCCTGGTGCACGATGCGGCCGAAGAGCTCGCCCGCCGCGCTCCGACTCTCCGAAGGGTCGGCCGAGGCAAGCTGTCGGAGGAGCCCGGCGACCCGCGTCGCAGGCCCGTAGGCGTCGGTGAACTCCTCCCACCGCACGAGGTCGATCGTTTCGAGCATCGTGGCGGGCACCGTACCCCGTGGCTGCCCGGGAGGTGGGCGCTGCGAGCGTGGGCGTTGCGGGGTAGATTGCGATCATGTCGAAGCCCACCATCCACGTCCGCGCGCGCTTCGACGGCAGGGTGCTGATCCCGGAACTTCCACTCGATGTTCCCGAGGGGGCAGTCCTTGAACTATGGGGGACGTCGGAGGACGAGCGACCGGTGCCCCAACTCGGCACGGCTACAGGACGGGTGACGATGGCGGAGGACTTCGACGCCACGCCCGAGGGGTTCGAGGCGTACCTCTAAGAACGCTTGCGCCTCCTGTTCGACACCCACACGTCCCTCTGAGCAGCCTCGGACCCCGCGGCTCTCGACGCATAGGAGGGACTCGGCCGAGTCTGGTAGCGGTCGTCGTCCTACTCGACGCAAGCACCACCGGCTCATCGGGCAGCGTGACGACGACGACGATGGGGGGCCGTTTCGCACCTCGACCCCCCAAAACCCCCGGGACCTGAGCAGCGCTACGCGACGCCCGCGAGCTCGTCGTCTTCGCCCGCCGCGGGGGCCGTGAGCGCGGCCAGGTAGCACGCCCGGCAGCGCGCCTCGTAGCTGTCGGCCGCCCCGACCTGCACGCGCTCTCCGCCGCCCGCGAGGCGAAACGAGCGGCTCGCGAGCGCCCCGCACTGTGAGCACACCGCGAGGCACTTGGTGATCTGCTCGGCGATCGCCAGCAGCTGCGGGATCGGCTCGAAGGGCCGCCCGAGGTAGTCCTGGTCGAGGCCGGCGATGACGACGCGCACGCCGCGGTCGGCCATCGCCTGCACCGCCGCGACGAGGTCGGGGCCGAAGAACTGCGCCTCGTCGATGCCCACGACCTGCGTGCCCGGGTCGAGCGCCGCGACCAGCGCCGCCACGTCGGGCAGCGCCTCGGCGTCGAGCGACTGCGCGCTGTGACTGGTGATGCGGGTGTCGTGGTAGCGCGTGTCGATGGCGGGCTTGAACACCTGCACGCGCTGCTTCGCGATGGCGGCGCGGCGCAGGCGGCGGATGAGCTCCTCGCTCTTGCCGCTGAACATCGGACCGCAGATGACCTCGAGCCATCCGGCGTCGCGACGGGGGTGATCCATAGGCGAGGCAGGTTCCGACGGCGGGGCGCGGCGGGGGTAGAAACGCGCACGATGAGCGCCGACGTTGTGGGGGCGCGGCGCGTCCGCTAGCGTCGGCGGCGATGTTCTGTCCAACGTGTGGTGGGTCCAACCCCGACGGGTCGCGCTTCTGCAACCAGTGCGGCGCGACGCTGTCGGCCGCGGCCGCGTCGAGCACCGCCCAGGGCGGCGCCACCCGCGCGCCCACCGACCAGGGGATGCGCTCGGGCACCAGCACCGGCGACCGCATCGAGCTGCCGATGGTGGGCCCCTCGAAGCGCACCGTCGTCGCGATGATGCTCGGCGTGGGCCTCGGCTGCCTCGGGCTCGGCGCGCTCGCCGCGTGGAAGACCCTCGGGCGGAGCTCCGACCTGCCGCCCGTGACCCCGGTCGGGCTCTTCGGCGAGCCCACGACGGTGACCACCGCGGAGCCCGTCGGCTCCGACGGCGGCACCCTGGCGGCTCCGACCGGACCGGCGACCCCGCCGCCCCGCGGCACGCGCCC
>JAQBQI010000298.1 GCA_028287085.1 Myxococcaceae bacterium | reverse complement strand
TCGACGAGCGGGGCCGTCGGCCGCGAGGGGGCGGCCGGCGACCCGGTGCCCGGAGGCGCCGGGTCGGTGGAGGTGGCGAGCGGCGCGCAGGGGGCCAACGGGGCGAACGGCGGCGGCGCGACGAGCAGCACCAGCGGCGGGTACCAGGGCGTGCGGGGGCTGGGCGCCCGGCGCGCGCTCGACGCGCTCACGCCCACGTGGACCACCTACGCGTCGATCATCGGCGACGCCCGCATCGAGCGCGAGGCCGAGGAGGCGCGGCGCCAGCGGTCGGCCGCGCGCGGCAGCTTCACCGACGGCTGGCAGGACACGCGCGCCGCGATCGAGAACTTCGTCCCGCACGTGCGCGTGGGCAACCAGACGGCGCTGCGCACGGCGGCGTCGCCCTTCGCGGCCTACCTCACGGCGATGCACCGACGCATCCACCGGCTCTTCGCCGACGGCTTCCTCGAGGGCCTCGGGCGCGTGCCGGCCAACTCGCCGCTGCAAGACGACGCGCTCGTGACGACCGTCGAGATCGTGCTCGAGCACACCGGCGTGGTGCACTCGCTCGGGGTCGTGCACTCGAGCGGCGTGATGCCCTTCGACGTCGCGGCGGTCAACGCCGTCCGCCGGTCGGCGCCCTTCGGCGAGGCGCCCACGGCGATCCTGTCGGGCGACGGGCGGGTCTACGTGCGCTGGGGCTTCCACCGCGACCACCGCCAGTGCGGGACCTTCAACGCCGAGCCCTTCATCCTCCCGGCGCCGGGCGCGAGCCCGCCGCGGTCGGCGCCCCCGTCGACCCCGTCGCCGTCGAGCGACGAGGGTCCGCCGGCGCGGCTCGGGCTCGCTCCGGGCGCAGCAGCAGCTCGAGGTTCTCGAGGTTGATCACGGCGTGGGCGGTGAGGGGCGCGAGCACCTCGCCGGTCAGCCGGTAGAGCAGCGCGAAGAGCAGGCCCATCACGAAGGCGCTCGCCGTCCAGGTGCGCAGCGCCCGGTTGGCCGGCACGTGCAGCAGGCCGAAGAGCGTCGCGGTGGCGAGCGCGGCGGCGGGGAAGCCCGTCCACGCGGCGAGGCTCGGGAGCATGGCGCCGCGGAAGAGCAGCTCCTCGCCCACGGCGGCCGCGAGGCCGAGCGCGCGCAGCTCGCGGCCCGAGGCGCCGGTCAGGCCCTCGCGCAGCGCGTCCTGCAGCGAGGCCGCCCACGGGGCGCGCGCGACGAGCGCGCGGGTGGCGCCGACGACCGCGACGCCGCTCAGCGCGCCCAGCGAGAGGGCGAGCGGGAGGGCGATGGCGTGGGTCCCGCCGAGGGGCGCGCCGTCGTGCAGTGCGCTGGCGTCGGCGAGGTGCCGCCACGCGATGGCCGCGAGCGAGAAGCCCGCGTAGACCATCAACGCTGCGGTGGTGCGGGCAGAGGCCATGCGGGGGAGATCGTGGTGCGCGCGGGCGGCGCGCGCCGCCGCGACGGGGCGGATATGGGCCCCGGATCGCGCGGTGGGTCAAGCGCGGGCGGGCCGCGCGCCGGGGGCGCGGTGACCGATTGACGCGTCCGGCGCGAGCCTTCAGTCTACGACCCCCATGGAGGACGCCTTCTTCGACGCGGCGCCCCGAGTGCTGGTGGTGGATGACGAGAAGGTCATCCGGGAGATCCTCGCGGATTTCCTGTCGCTCGAGGGCTTCGAGGTCCGCACCGCGGACGACGGGCAGAGCGCGCTGAAGGAGCTCGAGGGCAACGCCTACGACCTGGTCATCTCCGACCTGAAGATGCCCGGCATGGGCGGCCTCGAGCTGCTCAACGAGCTCAACCGCACGCACCCCGGCATCGTCACGATCATCATGACGGGCTTCGGCACGGTCGAGACCGCGATCGATGCCATGCGGCACGGCGCCTACGACTACGTGATGAAGCCGTTTCGCATCGAGGAGGTGGTGCACATCATCCAGCGCGGCCTGGAGAAGAAGCGCCTCATGGCGGAGAACCTCCGCCTCCGCGAGGCGGTGTCGCTCTACAAGGTCAGCGAGGCCATCGCGGCGTCGCTCTCGCTCGACGAGGTGCTCTCCACCGTCGCGGCGGCGGCGCTCGACGACGTGCAGGCCGACCTCGCGCTCGTCTACATGGGCGACGAGGAGACGGGCACCGTCGAGCGCTTCCGCCAGCAGAGCCCGCGCTTCATCGCCGACCTCCAGGGCGACCTCGGCATGCTCGGCTGCGACGTCCCCGCGCTGAGCGAGCACTTCGTCCGCGAGGGCGCGCTCAACCTCAGCGGCGCGCGCGTGCGGCGCTTCCTGCTCAACCCCTCCGACCGGCACGTCGCGCAGGCCATGGTGGCGGTGCCGCTGCGCATCCGCGGCAAGATCATGGGCTTCCTCGTGGCCCTCGGGTTCCAGCGCGGACGGCGCTTCGACGAGGGCCAGCGCAAGCTGCTCTCGGCGGTCGGGTCGCGCGCCGCCGCGGCCATCGAGAACGCCCGGCTCTACGAGAACCTCAAGGCCACCTTCAACCAGACCATCCAGGGCCTCGCCCGCGCCATCGACACGATGGACCGCTACACCGCCGGCCACTCCGACCGCGTCGCGTACTACTCGCGGGTGCTCGCCACGCAGCTCAAGCTCTCGCCCGAGAGCATCGAGACGGTGCGGCAGGCGGCGCTGATGCACGACATCGGCAAGATCGGCTGCGTGCTCAACCTCAACCGCCCCGGGCGGCTCACGCCCGAGGAGTACGAGATCTTCAAGAAGCACCCCGGGTACGGGCGCGAGATCCTCGAGCCGATCAAGTTCCTGCACCCGCTGCTGCCGGGCGTGCACCTGCACCACGAGCGCTGGGACGGCAAGGGCTACCCCCTCGGGCTCAAGGGCGAGGAGATCCCGGTGATCGCGCGCATCATCTCGGTGGCCGACACCTACGACGCGATGACCAGCGACCGCAGCTACCGGCGCGCGCTCCCGCACGACGTCGCCATCAACGAGGTCGAGCGCTGCGGCGGCAGCCAGTTCGACCCGGGCGTGTCGGCGCAGTTCCTCCACGTCATCGAGCTCGACCGCGAGGAGAAGACCGAGCGCGGCGAGGTTGTGCCCGAGTAGGTCGACGGCTGCTATCGTCGGCGCAACCCCACGATGAGCACCCGACGCACCCTCGCTCCCTGCCTGCTGCTCGCGGCGCCCCGGTTGGGTGACCCCAACTTCGACCACACCGTGGTGCTGCTCGCCCGCCACGACGAGAAGGGCGCCCTCGGCTGGATCGTCAACGGCGAGGCCCTCGGCCGCGTGGGCGAGCTCCTGCGCAGCAGCAACCTCGTCGACGCCGGGGCGACCCTGCCCGACGGCGGCGCCTTCGCGCGCGACGCCCGCCGCGGCGGCCCGGTGCAGGCCCACACGGGCTGGCTGCTCTACCGCCGCGAGCCCGAGGCCCTCGCCGGCGAGATCGACGTGGGGCCCTCGCTCGGCATCACCGGCGACCTCGACGCGCTCGCGGCCGTCGTGCGCGCGGGCACCCGCGACTTCCGCCTGCTGCTCGGCTACGCGGGCTGGTCGCCCTCGCAGCTCGAAGACGAGATCGCCGAGGGCGCGTGGCTCCCCGCCGACGTCGACGTCGACCTCGTCTTCGAAGGCGACCCGGCGTCGCTCTGGAAGCACGCGTACGAGCAGCTCGCGGGCTTCGACCCGGGGGCCTTCACCAGCACGCGCGGCGGCAGCGCGTGAGCCTGCGGCGGGGCTGGCGCGCGGCGCT
>JAQBQI010000297.1 GCA_028287085.1 Myxococcaceae bacterium | reverse complement strand
ACCGCTCCCGCGCGGCGACCCGAAGGTGTGGGCGGGGAGGTCCGGCGGTGTGGGACGAGGCCCGACGGCGCGCGGCGGGGCGAGGCGGTGCAACGAGCGACGCCCGCGGGTGACGTTCGGGAGACCGCGGTCGTGGTAGGGGTTGGGGCGATGGCCCCGACGGAGTGCCCACGGTGCGTGGCGGAGCGAAAGGCGTCGAACGACAAGAACCGCAGCGCGGCGATCTCGGGCGTCGCCGAAGCGCTGGTGGGGCTCGTGTGGTTCAAGCTCGCGGACCTGTCGTACCGGCGATGGGGATGGGTCCTGCTCGTGATCGGCGGGGGCTCCATGCTCCCGTGGCTGATGTCCCGGTGGAACGCTCGCCCGTTGCCCGCGCCCTCGTCCGCCGCCGACCCGCGGGCGTGCCCTCGGCACCCCTTCGCGCCGTAGGGGGAGAACCGCGTCGCCGGCGCCGGGACGGTCTTCGTCATCGAGTCCCCGCCCACGCCCGCGGTCACCGGCCTCGCCCGGAGGGCCGCGCCCGCCCACGCCCGCGGTGGACGGCCTCGCCCGACGGGCCGCAACCGCTCCGGCCCGCGGTCCCCGGCCTCGCCCGTCGGAGCGACGCCCGCCCTCAGGAACACCGCGCCGACGACGAGATCGTCGAAGCGCGAAGACCGTTGACCCCATGCGAGAAGCGCGGCGCCCCTGTCGGGAACGGAGGCGACCATGGGGGGATGGACGAAGACTGTGGCGGGGAAGGCGAAGACAGGGGCGGGGACCGCGCCCGCAGCGGCGGGGAGCGCGGGCGCCCAACGGGGTCGTCGGCGACCTCGCGGTGCACGCGGAGGCGCTCGCGGACGCGGTGCACGCGGAGGCGCTCGCGGACGCGGTGCGCGCGGAGCTCGGGCGGCTGGCGAACGCGAAGATCACCGAGGCGGACGCGGCGGCGCTCGTCGCGGGCGCGGCGCAGCTCCGCGCGACCGAGAGCGAGTGGGTCGACGCGCAGCGGGCCGCGACGCCCGGCAACGTCGCCACGGCGCGCGCGGCGTTCGGGGCGTTCTTGATTGAGCGCAAGCGCGGCGTGAAGAAGGCCGCCGCGACGGTGCGGCGGAAGAAGACGGCGAAGAAGGCGGAGAAGACCGCGACGGGCTGAGGAGGGTGTTCGGAGGGGGGCGGGGCCGAGCGCCTCACCCGCTGCGCAGGATGGTCTCGCGGGTGCCCGTGATGCGCGTCACCCGCCCGTCGCGAAGCCCGATCACGTCGTGGTGCCGACGCCGGAGGAGCGTCACCCATTCGGTACCGTCCCACACGATCCTGGCCCACCCGGGACGCACCGTGAGGCTCACGAGTTCGAGCGCCTCGATCGGCCCGGTGATCTTGTGCTGCTCCAGAAACTCCTCCCGCCCGTAAGGGCCGATCGGGGAGTCGCAGAGGAAATCCTCGGACAGCATCCAGCCGAGATCTTCGGGCTCCTGATGGCACCACCACCGGACGAAGCGCAGCGCCTCCAGCGCCCGCGCGTCCAGGGGATGCGTCGGGGGAATCTCATCCTCCATCGGCGGACGGACCGAGCCCCTGGATGTCTCGTCGCTCGCCCCGAAGGTCGCGTAGTGAACGCGGCATTGCTCCAGCGAGAGAGCGTTGGCGCCTCCGGCGAAGCGAGGGTCGGCGGCCTGCGCCGGGTCGTCCTCCCAGAAGCAGACCGGGCAGATGTCGTAGCTCCCTGACTCGTCGGGCATGGTGAGGGCGCCGCAACACTCGCAGCCGCGGCGGCGTGATCCGGTCGGCGGGATGAGCTCGCCCGAGGTGGTGCGCCCGTTCACGGGCGGGCGACCGGCGCGATGAGACCAGCAGCTCACCGTGCCGACTCTACGCATCGGTCAGCCGCCCTGCCCCACGCCGCTGCCGGAAAGTGTCCCCCCCGCCCCCGCCCGGTCTATGCGCCCGTCTGTGAGCCGTCCCCTGCGCACGCTGGTCCTGCCCCTGCTCGCCGCCCTCGCGGGCTGCGAGACCCAGCCCACCCACGAGGTGCTCACCCTCACCGAGCTCACGCCCCGCCAGGTCGAGCCCGGCGACCGCCTCACGCTCCACACCACGGGCCTGCCCCCCGCCGCGGACATCCGCCGCGTGCGCGTGCGCCTCGCCGCGCAGCTCGCGCGCCCCGGCCTCGCCCGCTGCGAGTCGGCCGTCGCCGCCACCCTCGTCGACCCGCCCGAGGGCACCACCGTCACCGACGCCGTCACGGGGCAGCCCCGCGAGGCCGCCTACGGCGAGGTCCCCTCCCACTCGGTGCGCATCGAGGGCGCCTCGCGCATCGAGTTCGCGATCGACGACGCCCTGGTGCGCTCGCTCACGCGCTGCGCGGGCGAGTCGGCCGCCGACCCGCAGGCCGCCCACGCGACGCTCTCCTTCCTCGGCGACCGCGCGGGCGTCACGGTGCAGGTCGAGACGCTGCAAGGCACCGTGCTCTCCTCGGCCCGCCCCCTCCGCGGACCCATCGTCGACCTCCACCTCTCGCAGGGCCGCGGCCTCGACGTGACGCGCAGCGCCCTCGCCCGCGCCGAGCACGCGCTCGCCGGCGTCGGGCTGCACCTCGCGCCCACGCTGCCGCCCGAAGGGGGATTGCAGGTCGAGCGGGTCGATCCGGGCAGCGCGTCCGACGAGGCGGGCGTGGCCGACGGCGACGTGCTGCTGCGCCTCGACGGCGTGAACCTCGCCGCGGTCGACGACTTCCGCCCGTCGCCGGGCCGCGACCTCGCCGTGCTCACCGTGCGCCGCGGCGACGCCGTCGAGGACCGCGCCCTCCGCGTCGGCCACCTCGACCCGCGCGTCTCCTGGGACGTGGTGCTCGCCGCCGTCATGGTGCTCCTCGCGGGCGCGCTGCTCTGGTCGGCCGGGTCGCGCGTCCCCCCGGTGGTGCGCCGCCTCGCGCGCGCCTTCGGCATGCTGCGCGACGGCCGCCCCGAGGCCCCCGTGACGGCCCCGTGGTCGGCCGCCCGGCACCGCCTCGGGTGGATGGCGCTCGGCACCACCGCCCTCGCGGTCCCCTT
>JAQBQI010000267.1 GCA_028287085.1 Myxococcaceae bacterium | reverse complement strand
TCGCGCCGATCGGGCCGCCGACGGAGCCCGAATCGCGAGCGTCGTCACGACGACGAGCACGCCGTTCCCTACGGGGAAGGCGACGTCCGTTCGGAGCCCCGGGCAGTGCCCGGGGCGGCCCTCCTGTTATTGCCTGGGGTGACGCGCCATCGCGCGGAACCCCAGCGAAACAGCGGGTTGGACCCCTATCCTGGCGCCTATGGGGCCAACGCCCGAACCCCAGCGACCCCCGGCGGATGGCATCACTTCCGAGAAGTGTAGAAGTGGATGGGCTTCAGCCCGTCGGCACGAGCGCTCGGAACAGGGTTCAACGTCGACCCGGCGGACTGGCCACTTCATTGGAGAGTCCGCGGGGCGGACTCTCCAATGAAGTGGCCAGTCGTCTTGCGACGTGGCCGAAGTCGGGATGGGATAGATGAGGAGGGGAAGGAGAGTCGAAGCGAAGAGAGAAGAGAAGAAGCGTAAGGAAGGGATGTCTCGTGATTACGGATGGGCGGGGGGCGCCTCGCGGCGCACCACGATCGCGGGCATCCGCTCGCGGTTTTCGAAGTCCGCGCGGTAGGCGCTCGCTTCGCGAAGGTTGTTGAAGGGGCCGACCCGCACGCGGTGCCACACCACGTTGTTGGGGTCGGTCGCGGGCTGCGCGACGAAGGCGCGGTGGCCGCGATCGCGGAGCCGCTGCGCGAAGGTCTGCGCGTGGGCCACCGCGCGGAACGAGCTCACCTGCACGGTGAACGCGCCGTCGGAGCCGGGGCCCACGGGCGTGCCGCGCGGCGCCGTCGCCGTCGGACCGACCGTGCCCGCGTTGGTCAGCGCGGACTCGCTCAGGCGCACGCCGAAGCCGCCCAGCGGCGAGGCGCTCTGCGGCAGCAGCACCGGGCGCTGCGCCATGTCGGCCAGCGACGGGCCCACGAGCAGCGGCGTCGCCGTCGGGGCGGCCGCCGAGGTCGCGGCGCCCGTCGGCGTCGAGCCCGCCGGGCCCGTGAGGCGCTCGGCGTAGGTGAGGTTGGCGGCCGCGGCGGTCTCCGGGTGCTGGGCGAGCCGGTCGAGCTGCGCCAGCGGGTCTTCCCGCTGCGCCGGCCGCGCGTCGCCCGCCTCGCGGCCCACCATCACGCCGACGGCGAAGAGCACGCAGGCCGTGGCGATGGCGCCGAGCGCGATGGACATCAGCCGCGACGAGTGACTGACGTCATCGCGTTCCTGGATCTGGTCGAGGTCACGCATGGAACCCATTGCGTCCATGGCCAAGGGCATCGCTCCTGTACACTGCGAACCGGAGTGGTTCGCTGGGCGCACCTTTCGTCGATGCGGCGGGGGCCGTCACCTTTTCGGCAACGGCTATCGCGGCGCGGCGACGACGAGCGTGAGCGGCGACGACACCTCGTTCGCCGGCGGCGCCGAGATCTGGAACACGCTCAGCACGTCGCCCACCCGCGGCGCCAGCACGGTCATCGTGCCGCGCACCCGCACCGGCCCCACCACCGCGCGCCACGCCCCCGCCGCGTCGGCGTCGGTCTGCACCGTGAGCGTCTCGCCCGTCGCCGCGCTCGCGTGCGCCGCCGTGTCGTCGACGAGCACCCGCGCGCCGGGCAGCGCGAGGCCCTCCAGCACCACGATGAGCCCGCCCTGCGGGCACTCGTTGGGGGAGCACTCGGTCACCACCTGCGCCGAGATGCTCGGCGGCGGCAGCGGTAGCGACCGCTGGAGACAGCCCGAAACCACGGCCGCCAGGGCCAGGGGGAAGACGGCAGCGAGCGATCGCGAGGGGGGGCGCACGGTAGCGCCGAGCCTAGCAGCCGGCGTTCCGTCGGGGGTTGCGCGGTGTTGCCCGCGCGACGCCCGAGGTGCTGCCAGCGAGGGTTGACGAGCCGGCGTCAACCCCGGTTGTCCGTGACATATCCTGTCCGGCCATTTCCCCCTTCGGACCACTTCAAAATGGAGCTTTTGGGTAGGGTCTGGTAGACCGTCCGGGCCATGGCGGACAACAATGATCGGGCGGACGGGGGAGCGGGTTCTGGGGGCACGGTCCCCATCCTCATCCAGGAAGAGATGCAGCGGAGCTACCTCGATTACGCGATGAGCGTGATCGTCGGTCGCGCCATCCCAGACGCGCGCGACGGCCTGAAGCCGGTGCACCGGCGAATCCTCTACGCGATGAACGAGATGCGGCTCTTCGCGTCGCAGCCGTACAAGAAGTGCGCGCGCGTCGTCGGCGAGGTGCTGGGCAAGTTCCACCCCCACGGCGACAAGTCCGTCTACGACGCCCTCGTGCGCATGGCGCAAGACTTCGCGATGCGGATGATGCTGGTCGACGGCCAGGGAAACTTCGGCTCGGTCGACGGCGACCCCCCCGCGGCGATGCGTTACACCGAGGCCCGCCTCGCGAAGATCGCGGGCGAGCTGCTCGAGGACATCGACAAGGAGACCGTCGACTTCGGCGACAACTTCGACGCGAGCGAGCGCGAGCCGCTGGTGCTCCCCGCGCGCTACCCCAACCTCCTGGTCAACGGGGCGGGCGGCATCGCGGTCGGCATGGCGACCAACATCCCGCCGCACAACCTCGGCGAGATCGTCGACGCGACGATCATGCTGATCGACAACCCCCACGCCACCCTCGACGACCTGATGACCGTCGTGCAGGGGCCCGACTTCCCCACTGGGGGGCTCATCTACGGCAAGAGCGGCATCCGGCAGTACCTGGCCACCGGCCGCGGCAACCTCATCATGCGCGCCCGCTGCGCCATCGAGCCCATGGCCAAGGGCGACCGCGAGCAGATCGTGGTCACGGAGATCCCGTACCAGGTCAACAAGGCCACGATGCTCCAGAAGATGGCCGAGCTCGTGCGCGAGAAGCGGCTCGAGGGCATCTCCGACCTGCGCGACGAGAGCTCCCGCGAGGGCATGCGGGTCGTCGTCGAGCTCAAGCGCGACGCCAACGCCAGCGTGGTGCTCAACCAGCTCTACAAGAACACCCAGCTCCAGGAGAGCTTCGGGGTCATCAACCTCTCCATCGTGGGCGGCCAGCCCAAGGTGCTCTCGCTCGGCGAGATGCTCCGGGTCTTCATCGACCACCGCCGCGACGTGGTCACGCGCCGCACGCGCTTCGAGCTGCGCGCGGCCGAGGCCCAGCGCGAGGTCGTGCTCGGCCTCGGCATGGCCACCACCGACATCGACCGGGTGATCAAGACCATCCGCGAGAGCCCCGACGTCGACACGGCCCGCGAGCGCCTGATGGCGCTGCCGCTGCACGGCCTCGAAGACTTCGTGCGCCGCGCCGGCCGGCCCGAGGAGGAGATCACCCTCGCCGCGGGGCAGCCCGAGTACCGGCTCACCGAGCGGCAGGCCAAGGCCATCCTCGACATGCGCCTCGCGCGGCTCACGGGCCTCGAGCGCGAGAAGCTCGCCATCGAGTACGGCGAGCTGTCGAACACCATCGCGCGGCTCCAGTCGATCCTCGGCGACGAGCGGGTGCTCATGAGCGTGATCCGCGGCGAGCTCATCGACGTGCGCGCGCGCTACGCCGACCCGCGGCGCACGGAGATCGTGGCCGACGAGGGCGAGATCTCGATCGAAGACCTCATCGCGCGCCAGCAGATGGTGGTGACCTGCTCGCACAAGGGCTTCATCAAGCGCACGGCGCTCTCCGACTACCGGGCGCAGCGCCGCGGCGGCCGCGGCAAGATCGGCATGGAGGCGCGCGACGACGACTTCATCAACCGCTTCTTCGTCGCGAGCACGCACGACCACGTGCTGTTCTTCACCGACCGGGGGAGGGTGTTCCTGAAGAAGGTCTACGAGATCCCCGAGGGGTCGCGCACCTCCAAGGGGCGCTCGATCGTGAACTTCGTGGGCATCGACACGAGCGAGAAGGAGGGCGCCGAGCGCGAGAAGATCGCCGCGGTGGTGCCGGTGAGCGAGTTCAAGGAGGGCCTCGACCTCGTGACCGCGACGGCCAAGGGCCTCGTGAAGCGCACCACGCTCTCGGCCTACGCGAACATCCGTCAGACCGGCATCATCGGGGTGGCCATCGAGGAGGGCGACACGCTGCTGCGCGCGGTGGTCACCGACCCGGGGCACGAGATCATGCTGGGCACCCGCGGGGGCATGTCGATCCGCTTCAAGGTCGACGACATCCGGCAGGTGGGCCGCGACTCGCGCGGGGTGCGCGGCATCGACCTGCGCGACGACGACCAGGTGGTCTCGATGGACGTCATCGACGACCCGCTGACGCAGCAGGTGCTGACCGTGTGCGCCAACGGCTACGGCAAGCGCACGCCGGTCGAGGAGCACCGCTGCCAGAGCCGCGGCGGCGTGGGCATCATCGCGATCGACGCGAGCGAGCGTAACGGCGCCGTGGTCGACCTCGACCTCGTCACCGAGGCGATGGAGCTCATGGTCATCACCGACCGCGGGCAGATCATCCGCACGAAGGTGAGCGAGGTCCGCCAGGCGGGCCGCAACACCCAGGGCGTGCGCATCATCCGGCTCGACAGCGATGAGAAGGTCGTCGCGGTCGAGCCCGTGGCCGAGCCCGAGGCCGACAGCGGGTCGAGCGAGTCGCTGGTCCCGCCGGCGCCGAGCGAGCCGGAGGCGGAGGCGGAAGCCGCGCCGGAGTGAATGCGAGCGGAGGTGGCGCGTGCGACGCGGTGAGGCGGCGGTTCTCGGGGCGGTGTTCGCGGCGGCGCTGCTGACCGGCGCCGCGGGCCGCGCGCAGGTGCCGCCACCGCCGCCGTGGGCCCGCGCCACGCCCGCGCCGTCCGCCGCGCCGTCGCCCCCTGCGGGGCAGCCCCTCGCGGTGGTTCCGGAGGCGGTCCCGGAGGCGGCGCGGTGGCCGACGACCCGAACGCCCTCCGCGCGGCGCGGTGGGGAGAGCGCGCGGCGGCCGGTGCAGCGCGGCTCCGACGACCCGGGGATGACCCAGCACTTCCAGATGCCGTCGGCGGTGCTGCTGCGCTACGGCGACTTCTCGGGGATGTACCTCACGCACCTCGGGTGGGTCGGCCTGCGCCGCGGCCTCACGCGCTCGATCGACGTGGGGGTGGGGGTGCCGTACTACTTCCTCGGGGTGTCGGTCGACGCGCGGGTGGGCTTCGTGCAGCGCGAGGGGTTTGCGGCGGCGTGGTGGGGCTACGCGACGATCCCCCTCGTGGGGGAGGGCGCGCGGCCGACCAGCCAGCTCGGGTTCACCTGGTCGTACGCCGGCCTCGGCTGGGCCACCGGCCCGCTCGTCTCCCTCTGGAACGACCGCGTCGGCGTCCACGTGGGCGTGCACATCGCGCAGCGCACGGGCCTCGGCGGCGCCTGGCTCTTCAGCCACGTGACGGCCGACGTGCGGCTCACCGAGGGGGTGAAGTTCATGGTGCAGGGCGTGTCGTTCAACGAGCTGTCGTTGGAGAAGAGCGAGGAGGCCCGCGCCCTGCTCGGCAACGGCACGGCCCGCTGGCTGCCCTACGCGCTCGCGGGGATGCGCTTCTACACGCGGCGCTTCTCCGCCGACATGGGGGCCCTGGCCCCGCTCTCGCGCGACTGCCCGCTGTGGTCCGAGCGGCTCGCGGTCATCCCGTGGGTCGCGCTCACGCACAGGTTCTGACGATGGGCGACCGGGACCAGGAGCGGTACGAGGGACTGCTCGCCGAGATGGCGCGCCGCGACCCGCCGGTGCGCATCCGCTCGAAGGACACCTCGCGGGGGCAGTGGCTCATCGACCGCGCGCTCCGGCTGCTCACCCTCGGCGGCCAGGACCGCTACCTCAGCGACTACGTGACCACCCTCGGGACGACCATCTGGGTGCCGGCCACCTGGGCGGGCTGGTCGTTCGGGTCGCGCTACAAGGTGCTGCGCCACGAACTGGTGCATGTGCGGCAGTTCGAGCGCTTCACCTGGCCGGGTATGGTGCTGATCTACGGGTTCTTCCCGCTCCCGGCGGGCCTGGCCTGGGGGCGGGCGCTGCTCGAGTGGGAGGCCTACGCCGTCACCCTCGAGGTCGAGGCCGAGGTCGACGGAATCGAGGCCGCCCGCTCGCCGGCCCTGCACGACGAGATCGTGCGGCGCTTCACGGGCCCCGACTACGGGTGGATGTGGCCCTTCGAGGGGTGGGTTCGCCGGCGCATCGCGTTGACTGTGACATCAATCTCGCGGCGCCCACCGATGCCCTGATAGACTCGGCGGTACGATGGCCGCACCCGCTGTAGGAATCGACCTGGGCACCACCAACTCCGTGGTCGCCGTCTCTGTTGGGGGGCGACCCCAGGTGCTCACCGACGCGAGCGGGGGAACCCTCATCCCGTCGGTGGTTTCGTTCGCCGAGAGCGGCGAGCGCATCGTGGGCCGCGCCGCCCGCATGCGCCGCGCGATCGACCCGCGCAACACCGTGTACTCGGTGAAGCGGCTGCTCGGCCGGCCCTTCAAGAGCGAGGAGGTGCGCCGCGCGCGCTCGCGCATGCCCTTCGATCTGAAGGAGGGCGCCGACAGCTCGGTCATCGTCTCGACCCGCGGCGGCGACCACGCCCTGCCGGAGCTCTCCGCGATGGTGCTGCGCGAGTGCAAGCGCATCGCGGAGATGGGCCTGCAGGACAAGGTCGAGCGGTGCGTGATCACCGTGCCCGCCAACTTCAACGAGCTGCAGCGCTCGAGCACCAAGGTCGCGGGCCGCATCGCGGAGCTCGAGGTCGTGCGCATCCTCAACGAGCCCACCGCGGCGGCGCTCGCGTACGGCTACGGGCGCGGCACCCGCGAGAAGATCTGCATCTACGACTTCGGCGGCGGCACCTTCGACGTCACGCTGCTCGAGCTCTCGGGCAACGTCTTCGAGGTGCTCGCCACCGCGGGCGACACCTTCCTCGGCGGCGACGACATCGACGTCGCGATCACCGACTCGCTGCTCCAGAACTTCCAGCGCGCGACCTCGCTCGACGCGCTGCAAGACCGCGTGCTCTACGACATCCTCCGCGACGCCGCCGAGACCGCCAAGTGCGAGCTCTCCAGCCGCGAGTCGAGCCGCCTCGGCGTCGACATCACGCTGCCCAACGGGCACGCGGTGAAGTTCGCGCAGGGCCTCTCGCGCACCGAGCTCGAGCGCCTCTCGGCCCCCTTCATCTCGCGCACCTTCGACGTCTGCGCCGAGGCACTCAAGCTGGCCGGGCTGCGCCCCACCGACCTCACGGCCGTCATCCTCGTCGGCGGCAGCACCCGCATCCCCACCGTGCGCCAGCGCGTGTCGGCCTTCTTCGGGCGCGAGCCGCTCACCAACCTGCCGCCCGAGGAGGTCGTCGCGCTGGGCGCGTCGATCCTCGCCGAGGCCCTCACCGGCGGCTCGCGCAAGTCGCCCAACACCCGGCCCGTCACCGGCTCGGGCGTCGGCGCCCGCTCCGGGTCGCCCAGCACCCGCCCCGGCGCCGTCGCCGCGGGCGTGCCCGGCGCGCAGGTCTCCGAACACAGCGCCGCCACCAACCGCACCACCCTCACGGGCGTCGGCGACGACTCCGGGGCCAACACCCTCCCGCGGCCGCCGGCCGGCGCGGTCATCCCGCCGCCGATTCCCAACAGCGCGATGCGCGGCTCGACCCGCCCGCCGCCCCTCCCCGGCAGGTCGCCGGGCCCGGTGATCCCGAAGCCGCCCGCCCGGCCGATGGAGCTCGACGACCCCTTCACCGACATGAGCAACGCCACGGTGATGCAGCCCTCGCCGATGGAGCGCACCGTCGCGCAGGAGGCCCCCAGCGGCCTCGGCACCCTCGATGAGCCGTCGTTCATGGGCCGCCTCAAGAACGACCCCACGGTCTCGGTGCAGGTGCCGGCCTTCAACCTCGACGACCCCTCGATGGTCGGCCCGCTGCCCACCGCGAACTCCCAGCTCCCCGCGGTGGCCCACCGCGCGGCCCCGCCCCCGTCGGCCGGGGGCCCCGAGCTCATCACCCCGCCGCCGCTCAACCGCAGCAACCTGCCCGCCCCGAAGGGCTTCGCGCCGGTCGCGCCCGC
>JAQBQI010000234.1 GCA_028287085.1 Myxococcaceae bacterium | reverse complement strand
GGTGACGGTCGCGCGCCCGGGAGCGCCCGCGGTCGCCGCGCGCGTCCGGGGGATCGCCCGCTCGACCAGCGCCGGGGCGATCACGCGGTCGCCGAGCGCGGGCGGGCGGATGAGCGCGCCCGTCAGGCGCAGCACCGAGAGCGTGTCGCCGACGTTGTAGACGAGCAGCGTGCCCAGCGGATAGCGGTCGCGCAGCGCCTGCCCCGTGAGCGGGTGGCGCACCGTGATCGGCCGTAACAACGGCACCCGCTCGCCCGCGGCGAGGCCCGCGTCGCGGCCGAGGTCGACCATCAGCAGGTCGCCGTCGATCCGGATCACCGTCCCCTCGCGGTGCGTCGCCTCCGGCGCCGGCTGCGCGAGCGCGGAACCCCCTGCCGTCACCATCGCCGCAGCGAGGTGCCGTCCCCATCGTGATCCAGTCATCGGTTGATGCCTCCGGACAGGCGCCTGTGCAGTGTGCGTGCCGCGGGTGTCGGGATGCGCGTACGATCGCCGTCGATGCGTGCCCCCTCGCGGCGGTTGGTGCTCCCCCTCGTGGCGCTGCTGGCTTCGGGCTGCGGCCTGCTGATCGAGCCGGACTTCCCCTACGACCCGACGCCCGACGCGGGCCTCGACGCCGCGATCGAGGCCGCAACCGTCGACCGCGTCCCGGCCACGGATGTCGCGCCCGACGCCCCCGGGGACGCGCCGACGGACCTCCCCACCGACGCGCCCGTCGACGTCGCGCTCGACGCGTCGACCGACGTGCCCGACGTCGTCGATGCGTCGACCGACGCGCCCGACGCGCCCGACGCGCCCGACGTCGTCGATGCCCCCGACGTCTTCGACGCACCCGACGTGCGCGATGTCCCTGATGCCCCCGACGTCTTCGATGCGCCCGACGCGCGCGATGCGCCCGACGTGCGCGACGTCCTCGATGTCCCCGACGCGCCCGACGTCCGTGACGCGCCCGACGCGCCCGACGCGCCCCTCTGCTCGCCCGCCGTTCCGGTCCTCCGCGGGCCGCTCTCGGGGTCGGTGGTGCGCTCGGTCCGGCCGACCTTCCTGTTCAACGCGGGTCGCTGCGCGACCACGCTCCTGATCGGCACCACGCGCGGTTTCAGCGACGGCGCGGCGCTCCACACGCTGACCGCCCCCGCCGGCGTCACCTCGTTCCAGTCGAGCGCGCTGTCCCCCGGCGAGACGTACTTCTGGCGCGTCCGCACGCGCGACCCGGGCGGCGTCACGATCGCGAACTCCGTGGTCAACGAGTTCCGCGTGGCCCCGCAGCCCCTGGTCGTGCTGACCTCGGCGACAGGCGTCTACGGCACCCTCATCGACGGCGACGGCGACGGCGTCTCCGACCTCGCCGTCGGCGTCACCGGACAGGAGTCGCCCGACGACGGGACGGGCCCCACCGGCCGGGTCGTCGTCCTGCGCGGGCGCCCCGGCTTCGGCGACCCCGCGCTCTCGACCCCGATCACCCTCTCGCCGCCGGCGGGCACCGACAACGCCTCGCGGGTCACCTTCGGCGCGCGCGTCACGGGCACCGGCGACGTCGACGGCGACGGCTACCCCGACCTGCTCGTCGCCACCCGCGGGCCGACGGCCTTCGTGTACTTCGGCGGTCCGTCGAGCTTCACGCCGACGCGGGTCGCCCCGCTGGGCGTCGGGATGCCCACGCCGCGCACGCCGTACCCGCCGGTCGCGGGGGTGGGCGACTTCGACGGCGACGGCCGCGGCGACCTCGTCGTCGGCGCGCCCCGGGCCGACCACCCCTCGGGCGGCACCGTCACCCTCTTCCCGGGCGGCCCCACCTTCGTCGGCCAGGCCCTCATGCCCCCGTCGGGATCGGAGGCCTTCTACTGGGGCTTCGCGGTGGCGCCCGCCGGCGACGTCGACGCCGACGGCTTCGGCGACTTCGCGGTCGGGTGCCCGGTCAACCCGACGCGTCCGGTCGCGTCGGGCCGCGTGGTCATCGCGCGCAGCGCCGTGCCGTCGCTCGTGGTGGCGACCGGCAACGCGGCCAACCCCGTCGCGGCCGAATTCGGGTCGATCGTCGCGTCGGCCGGCGACTTCGACAGCGACGGCCGCGGCAACGTGGCCGTGATGCAGCCGCTGCGACCGTCGCTCTGGTGGGTCGATCCCTCGGACGCGCCGCCGGTCGCGACGCCGCTCGAGGCCGCGCCCGCGACGGCCCCGATGAACCTCCAGGTCACGCCGGTGGGCGACGTCGACGGCGACGGCCGCGACGACCTCGTGCGCTGGGCCCCCGGCTTCGGCGCGCCGACGCTACGCTCGGGCGTGCTCGACCTGCTGCCGCTCACGCTGTCGGTGCCCGCGCTCGACGGCGCCACGGTGGTCGCGGTGGCCGGCGTCGGCGACCTCGACGACGACGGCCGCGACGACGTCGCCGTCACCTGGCGGCGCGGCGCCAACGCGCCCTTCGTGACCGTGCTCCAGGTGGTCAACCCGCTGCTCGTGCGCACGGTGCGGCTCGTGGCGACCTTCGCCCCGACCGCCGAGACCCGCTTCGGCGTCGCCCTCGGGACCGCCTACTGAAACAGCGCGAGCGCGTTGCCCGAGAGCACCGCCGCGCGCTCGGCCGCGGGCACCACGTCGAGCAGGCGGCGCAGCTCGCGGTCCCACGCGTAGGGGAGGTTGGGGAAGTCGGTGCCGTAGAGCAGCCGCGACGCGCGCCCCGGGAACAAGTCGGCGGGAACGTCGCCCGGGAAGTACCCCGCGATGGCCATGGTGGTGTCCAGCCAGAGGTTCTCGTAGCGGTCGAGCAGGTCGAGGTAGCCCGCGAACTCGTCGGCCCCGAGGTGCGGCACCACCAGCTTCAAGCGCGGGTACCGCTGCAGCACGCGCTCGACCTGGTCGACGGCGCAGAGCGCGCGGGTGTCGACCCCGTACGCGGGCGACGAGGGCTCGCGCCCCGAGTGGATCACCACGGGCACGCCGGCGTCCTGGCAGCCGGCGTAGACCGGGTCGATGCGCGGGTCGTCGGCGCCCATGCGCTGGACGTGACAGTGCAGCTTGATGCCGCGCAGCCCGAGCGGGCCGAGGGCCTCGCGCAGCACGTCCTCCGCGCCGGGCTCGCCCGGCAGCACCGTGCCCAGCGGGATCACGAAGTCGCGGTGCGCCGCCGCGAGCTCGGCGACGTAGCGGTTGAGCAGCGCCGAGAGCCCGGGCTTGTGGGCGTAGTGCAGCGCGCAGAAGCGCGACACGCCGCGCGCGCGCAGAAACGCGATGACCTCCTCGGAGTGCAGGCGGTAGCGCACGGGCCACGCGTGGGCGTCGAACCAGCGCCAGATGGCGTCGAACATGCCGGGCGGAAAGAGGTGCACGTGGGCGTCGACGACGGTGACCCCGTCGGGCACGCGGTCGCCCTCGGCGTCGTCGAGGCCGGCGCGCGGAAGGAAGGGCGCGTGGGCGCAGCCGGCGGGTTCGTCGTCGGGGTGGGTCATGGTGGGGGTCTTTGCCGGTCTCAGCCGAGGCGCTGGAGGCACTGCCGGAGGCGCTCGTCGACGGCCGGGCACAGGCCGCCGCGCAGTCCGCCGCGGAGGTGGCTCTCGGGGAAGAGCGTCGGGTGGCCGAACTCGTCGACGGCCTGGTTGAGCTCCATCACGCCGAGGTGGTTGGCGCGCGCGTAGTGCATCACCTCGAGCAGCACGCGCAGCTCGGCGTAGCCGTCGTAGCCGGCCTCCTGGAGCCGCTCGAGGAAGTACCGGGTGCGCCGCTCGATGTCGCGCACCAGCAGGAAGACCTCGCCCGCGGCCACGAAGGATCCCGCCGAGCCGGGGCCGGTGAAGCCCTCGCGGATCTCCCCGATGGCGGCGCCGAGCTCGCGCGTGCGCGCCGCGAGGATGGAGGCCGAGCGGGTGTACGGCCGCAGCGGGCACTCGCTCGCGCCGCGCCAGTACGAGAGCCCGAGGTTGCCGAGCAGGTAGACCGGGTGCTGGTGCGCGGCGACGACGCCGAAGGCGAAGTTGACCGAGGCGCTCCACGGGAGGCCGTCGCCGGCGCGCAGCGACTCGACGGCCGAGCGCATGGTGGGCACCCACGCGGCGAGGCGGGCGCGCAGGGCCTCGTCGTCGCCCGCGAGGTCGAGCAGCACGTCGAGGGGGCGGCGCTCGACGAGGGCGGGCATCCACGCGTTGAGGTACGCGCGCTCCTCGAAGGGGTGCAGCGTGACCGCGTAGGGCGTCACGTCGCGGGGTCGGGGTCGACGGGGGCCGGGTTCGACAGGGCGCGCACGACCTTCTCGACGGTGTCGCGGGCGCGGCCCTCGACCATGGCCTCGAGGATGCGCCGCGCGCCGGGGTTGCGGTTGAGCACGTCTTCGATGTCGGCCTGGTCGAAGCGCACGACGCTGAGGTCGGTGAGGGCGGTCACGGTGGCGGTGCGGGGGAGTCCCTTGAGCAGGGCGACCTCGCCGAAGAAGGCGCCGTGCTGGAGCGTCGCGAGCACGAGGGGGGCGCCGTCGGGGGTGGTGGTGGTGACCTCGGCGACGCCGTGGTCGATGAGGTAGAAGTCCGAGCTGGGCTCCCCCTCGGTGAGCACGATCTTCGCGGCGGGGAAGACCATCACGACCCCGCGGTCGGCGAGGTCGCGCCGCGAGTCGGGCTCCAGCGAGCGAAACAGGAACGACCCGGTCACCACCGCCTCCACGCCGTTGCGCAGCGAGTCGAGGGTGTCCGTGGACGTCGTCGCGCTCTCGTCGGGGGTCTGGTGGTCGGTCATCGTGGGGGAGCGCGATGCTGCCACGACTCGCCGCGGCCACGCCACCAACGCGGCCCCTTCGCGTCACCCCGCCCGGGGCCGCGGCGGGGGCGGTGTTTCCAGAAGGGACGGCACCGGTGGTATAGGGTGCGAACCGGTCCCGTGGTCACCTCGCAAGCGCCCTCTCCCTCCGCCGCTCCGCCCCCCGCAACGCCGGGCCCTGCCGTCATTCCGGGGCTGATGTCCGCGGGCACGCGGCTCGGCCGCTACGAGATCGTCTCCGACCTCGGCGCCGGCGGCATGGCCACCGTCTACCTCGGCCGCGCCCTCTCCGTGGCGGGCTTCCAGCGCCTCGTGGCGATCAAGCTCCTGCACCCGCACCTGCTGCGCGACGAGACCTTCGTGCAGATGTTCCTCGACGAGGGGCGGTTGGCGGCGCGCATCCACCACCCCAACGTCGTCGGCACCCTCGACCTCGAGCGCTCGCCCGAGGGGCTCTACATCGTCTCGGAGTACATCGAGGGCGACCAGCTGCTCGGCCTCTACCGCGCCGCGCGCGCCACCGAGCAGCGCATCCCGCGGGGCATCTCGCTGCGCATCGCCCTCGACGTGCTCGCCGGCCTCCAGGCCGCGCACGACCTCACCGACGACCTCGGCACCGCGCTGCGCATCGTCCACCGCGACGTGTCGCCCCACAACATCCTCGTCGGCTCCGACGGCATCACGCGCCTCACCGACTTCGGCATCGCCAAGGCCGAGGAGCGCATCGCCGACACCCGCGACGGCATCGTGAAGGGCAAGCTCTCGTACATGGCGCCCGAGCAGCCCAACGACGCGCCCATCGACCGGCGCGCCGACCTGTTCTCGCTGGGCACCGTGCTCTGGGAGTGCCTCACCGGCCGCCGGCTCTTCCCCGGCAAGACCGACGCCGAGGTGCTGCAAGCGCTGCTCAACCGGCCCATCGCGCGGCTGCGGGCCGTCGACCCGGAGCTCCCCGAGGCCCTCGACGGCGTGCTCGCCCGCGCGCTCGACCGCGACCCGGCGCGCCGCTGGCAGAGCGCCCGCGAGTTCGCCGACGCCCTCGAGGGCGCGGTGTCGGCCTCCGACATCGCCTCGTACCGCGTCGTCGCCGACCACGTGAAGCAGGTCGCCGCGCCGAAGATCATCAACGAGCACGCGCGCCGCCGCGCCACCACGCGCGACCTGCCGGTGTACCGCCCGAGCGTGGAGTCGCTGCGGGCCATCTCGGCGATCCCCTCGCCGGGCCGCATCTCGACGCCGCCCGACGCGCCGCCGTCCGACCCGCCGGGCGCGCCCGCGGCGACCAGCGGTCACGCCGACGAGGCGCCCACGCAGATGCAGCCGGCGCTGCTGCCGCCGACGATGCCCACCGCGCGCGGAATCGTGTCCCCGCCGCCGCTGCCGCCCTCGTCGTCGAAGATGGTCACCTCCGGGCCCGACGCCGCCACGGCGCGGCCGCCCGCGCCGAACGACCACCGCACC
>JAQBQI010000208.1 GCA_028287085.1 Myxococcaceae bacterium | reverse complement strand
CGGTGAGCCTCCCCCCGAAGTCCGCAAGCGGACTCTCCCTTGTTGGCCGTCGGAGCGAAGGGGGCGACGCACAGGAAGTCCGCAGGCGGACTTCGGGGGGAGGCTCACCGATCCCAACGTTGCCGCGGGCTTCAGCCCGTCGGCACGAGCCGGGTGCCGCGCGAACACCCCAGATGCCCGCTCGTTTGGCATCGTCGCCCTGCCCGGACACCACTCGCCCCCGGCGAGGTCCGCGGTGCCGCGCCGCACGCGGGGGAGCAGAATGACGCCGATGAAGACGCTGCCCGCAGACGCGGCGCTCGCGCGATCGCTGGTGCTCACTCCCCGCGACCCGACGGCCCTCGACGCCGCGGCCGCGCAGGTCGCGGCGGGCCGCGGGGAGCACGTGCTCGCGGCCCTCCTCGAAGCCCGCAGTGACGGTGATGGCGAAGCCGACGCGGCGATCGTCGACGCGATGTCGACCCTCGAGGCGATGATGCCCGCGCGACCCGCGGTGGCCGGGTACCTGATGGCGCGGCTGCACCCGGTCGCGGGCGGGCGGTACCTGCATCACGTCGCGGACGCGATCGACCTTCACATGGACGCGAGCGCGAGCGCAGGACTCGCGGACTCGTTGAGTGCACTCGCCGCAGAGGGCGTCAGGCCGCGATCGCGAAAGCGCTATCTGCAATGGGAAGCCGCGATTCGCGGGCGGGTCGGGGGGAGGCGATGAGTGCGAATCTCCCGGCCCGCGCCGCGCGCTGATCGCCGCGCGTCCATGGCGCTTGCCACGCGCTTCTCGATGACCCGATGCTCCCCCGCCTATGAGGGACCTGATCGGGATGGCGGGGCAGCTCCAGGGCGACTACGCGCGGCAGCGCGCCGACCTGCGGGTGGAGGCCCCCTGGTTCGGCGTCTTCGACGCCGTGGTCAACGGCAAAGCCCTGCGCTACCGCGTGGGCGAGTGCCGCAACATCGAGCACCGCATCGTCGACTGGCGCTCGCCGATCGCGCAGCCCTACTACCAGACCGAGCCCGGCGCCGACTTCGAGACCGACCCCACCCCGGGCCGCGCGCAGGTCGCGGGCGTGCTCCACGCCAAGGCCGCCGTCTTCGCCGACCGCGCCGTGCTCACCCGCGTGCAGGTCGTCGACCGCGACGGCCGCCACGCCCTCGTCGCCGCCGACGGCAGCTTCGCGCTCGAGACCGGCGCGCGGCCCCCGTCGAGCCTCGCGGGCCTGCCCAGCCTCGCCGCGCTGCTCACCCCGGAGCAGTACGCGCTCATCACCCGCAGCCGCGACCGCCCGGTGATCATCCAGGGGCGCGCGGGCTCGGGCAAGACCTCCGTCGCGCTCCACCGCATCGCGTGGCTGACCTTCGCCTCCGACGCCCCCGACGCGCCGCCGCCCGTCGCCAAGGAACGCATCCTGGTGGTGATGTTCAACAAGGCCCTGAGCACCTTCGTGGGCTCGTCGCTGAAGGAGCTCGGCATGGACGGCGTCGTCATCGACACCTTCCACGGCTGGGCGCTGCAGCGCATCCGCGACGCCTACGTCGGCAAGGTGGAGCCCACCTCGGGCGGCGCCATCGAGGGCCACGACGTCGCCGTCTCGCTGAAGAAGCGCCTCGGCACCCTGCGCGCCCTCGACGCCTTCGTCGCGCAGCAGGAGCGCGCCTTCGTGAGCTGGCTGCGCGGCCGCCTCGAGCCCTACCGCGCGCTCGACCTCGTCGACCGCTGGAACGCGAGCTCGGGCCCGGTCATCCGCCGTTTGCAGGCGCTGCGGCGCGAGGCGCGCGAGGCGCTCAACGGCTCCCGCGGCCGCGAGGCCGAGCAGCGCGCCGAGGTCGAGGCCATCCTCGCCCAGGCCTTCAACCGCATGCGGAAGTACAAAGAGGACCTGTACAAGTTCCTGCGGAGCGAGGCGCTGCTGGCCGAGCACCTGCCGGACGTGCCGCCCGAGGACCTCGCGACGCTCGCGGAGTACCAGCAGCGGCTCCAGTCGCGCGAGGGCAACTCCAAGCGCCCCGGCCCCTACGTCGCGTGGGAAGACCTCGGGCTGCTGCTGCGCCTCATCCAGGTGAAGAACGGGGGCTTCCCCGACAAGGACGACGACGAGCGCGTGTCGCTCTACGAGCACCTCGTGGTCGACGAGGCGCAGGACTTCGGCGCGCTCGACCTCCAGGTGTTGTTCGGCGCGGTGCGCGACCGCCGCGCGGTCACCATCGTCGGCGACGTCAACCAGAAGATCATCCCCGCGGCCGACTTCATGGGCTGGTCGGCGCTGGCGCGCGAGCTCGGCGTCGACGGCGGCGCGGTCACCCGCCTCGAGGTGGCGCACCGCGCGACGCAGCCGATCATGGACGTGGCCGACGCCCTGGTCGGCGGCGAGGCCACCGTCGGCGCGCGGGCCGGACGGCGGCCGCGGTACTTCCGCGAGGCGACGAGCAACGGCGTCTTCGACCGCGTGCTGCGGCTCATCGACGACCACGTGGCGCGCGACGAGGCCGCGCACCTCTGCGTGGTGTGCGCGCGGCGCAACGAGGCCGAGGCGCTCGCGGCCCGGCTGGCGCAGGTGCTCGACGGGGTGACGGAGATCCGCTTCGGGCACAACCAGCAGTTCGTGTTCGGGCGCGGCGTGACGGTGACCAACTACCACCAGGTGAAGGGGCTGGAGTTCGACGCGGTCATCGTGGTCGAGCCCACGGCCGCGCACTACCCGGCGACCGACAACGGCCGCGGCGCGCTCTACACCGTCTGCACGCGGGCCCGCGAGCGGCTCGACCTCGTGGGCAGCGGCCCGATGACGCCGCTGCTCGACGCCGCGATCGCGTCGGGCGCGCTCGAGCTCGTCGGCGCCTCGGAGGTGCCGGCGGCGACCTTCTCCGAGGCCGAGCAGGAGGAGCCCTTCTGATTCGGGCGGCGGCGCTGCGGTCGGGCCGCGGCGCCGGTCAGCGCCCGAGGGCCTGCGCCATCCACTGCTCGATGGCCGCGGCGGGCCGCGACCCGCTGGTGCGCGCCACCTCGGCGCCGCCGCGGAAGACCGCCATCGTCGGGATCGACTGGATGCCGTAGCGCTGCCCCACCGCGGGGTCGACGTCGGTGTTCACCTTGATCACCAGCACGTCGGCGGCGTGGCGCTCGCCCACCTTCTTCACCTCCGGGGCGACCGCCCGGCAGGGCCCGCACCACGGCGCCCAGAAGTCGATGAGCACCGGCACGTCGGCGCTGCCGAGCAGCGCTTGCAGGTCGTCGTCGCGGTCGACCGCGACCACGGCGCCGGGCTCGTGCACGGTGCCCTGGCACTTGCCGCAGCGGCCGCGGTCGCCGAGGCGCCCGGGGGGAATGCGGTTCTTCTGGCCGCACTGCGCGCAGGGGAGAATCAGACCTTCGCTCATGGGATATGGGCCTCCGTCACCGACGGCGCTCGCCGTCGTGGGGATGAGTGCGTCCGCGGTCGTCGCGGCGGTAGGGGGAGCGCTCAGAAGGGCAGTGGGATCAGCGGGTCGCGCGGGTCGCGCGGGGGCGTGCGCGGCGGCGGCGGGGCGGGGTCGCCCTGAGGCGCGAGGTCGCCCGGCGGGGCGGGCACGTCGCGCAGGCTCGGGTCGCCG
>JAQBQI010000199.1 GCA_028287085.1 Myxococcaceae bacterium | reverse complement strand
GGCGCCGGGTCGGGGGCGCGCGCCTCGGCGATGACGGCGCCCTCGAGCCAGCGCCGCCCGGCCGGGTGCTCGAGCGCAAGCCGGATGCACGAGGGCCAGTTGTCGCGCGGCGCCTGCGCGGTGAGGGTGGGGATCGCGGCCTCGACGAGGGCGCGGCGCTCGCGGGGCGGCAGCAGCAGGGCCGAGTGGCACGGGGCTTCGCGACCGAAGGCGGGGTCGGAGTCGCGGAGCGCCGCGAGCAGGGGCTCGGCCGCGTGGTCGGGGTGGTAGAGGGCCACCACGCGCAGCAGCGCGCCGCGGTCGGACGCGGCGAAGTCGGCGAGCGCCCCGGGCTCGTCGTGCCACCGCAGCCACGGGCGGGCGAGCGCGAAGCGCACCGCGGGCTCGGCGGCGAGGAAGGGGCGCAGCCCGTCGCCCGCGGTGGCCTGCATGAGCTCGATCGCCTGGTTGCGCAGCGGCGGCGAGC
This sequence comes from Myxococcaceae bacterium, assembly GCA_028287085.1. Taxonomy (GTDB): domain Bacteria; phylum Myxococcota_A; class Polyangia; order Polyangiales; genus SCUS01. The sequence goes on along the minus strand of JAQBQI010000199.1, from coordinate 3,528 downwards.
GCCACGCCTCGACCAGCGCGGGCGCGACGGCCTCGGCGACGGCGCGCACGGCGGGGGCGTCCTCGCGGAAGTCGCTGTCGGCGAGGGCGGCGGCGTAGGAGGCGCGGGCCTCGGCGAGCTCGACGGCGACGGCGCCCGGGTCGCGCGCGGACGCTTCGTCGCCCGCCGGCGAGGCCGCCAGGAGCTGCGCGAACACGGCTGCGGCGCGACCGAACACCCGACAAGTTTACGCGCCGCGCGCCGCCGGGGTAACGAACACCCACCATGAGCGTGATCGTGCAGAAGTACGGGGGCTCGTCGGTGGCCGACCTCGCGCGCATCGGCCGGGTGGCCGACCGGGTGATGGAGGCGCGCCGCGAGGGCCACGCGGTGGTCGTGGTGGTGAGCGCGATGGGCAAGACCACCGACCAGCTGCTCGCGATGGCGCGCGAGGTGAGCGCGGCGCCGCCGCGGCGCGAGCTCGACATGCTGCTCTCGGTGGGCGAGCGCATCACGATGGCGCTGCTGGCCATCGCGCTCCAGCAGCGGGGCGCCGACGCCATCTCCTTCACCGGCTCGCAGAGCGGCATCCTGACCAACGACCGCCACTTCGACGCGCGCATCGTCGAGGTGCGCCCCTACCGCATCGAGGACGAGCTCGCGCGCGGCCGCGTGGTCATCGTCGCGGGCTACCAGGGGGTCTCGTACCGCCGCGAGATCACCACGCTCGGCCGCGGCGGCAGCGACACCACCGCGGTCGCGCTGGCCGCCGCGCTGCGCGCCGACCGCTGCGAGATCTACTCCGACGTCGACGGGGTCTACACGGCCGACCCGCGCGTCGTGCCCGGGGCGCGGCACCTCCCGGCGCTGGGCTACGCCGAGCTCCAGGAAATGGCCGAGTCGGGCGCGAAGGTGCTCAACGCCGAGGCCGTGGCCTTCGCCAAGCGCGAGCGCATCCTCATCCACGCGCGGCGCACCGACGACGCGCACGGCGACCCGGCGGCGCGCGAGACCGTCGTGCGGGGAGAGGTCCCGCCCGCGCCCGAGCGGGTGCGGGCGGTGGTGGGCGACCCCCACGTGGCGTGGGTGCGCGCCGACGGCCACGCGCTCGCCGAGCTGCTGGCGCTGGCCGAGCGCGCGTCCGTCCCGCTGCGCGCCTCCGACTGGACCGCGGCGGGCGCTTCGGCGTGGGTGTCGCTGGCGCGGGTGCCCGACTGGGAGCGCGCCGCCGCGGCCTTCGTGGCCGCCGGGATGACGGTGGTGGACCCGCGCTCGGGCGACGCCGTGGCCTGCGTCTCGGTGGTGGGCGACGGCCTCACCGAGGAGGGTTCGCTGCTGCGCGAGGTGCTCGCGGTCGCGGCCGCGGAGGGCTGCGCGCCGCGGGCGGTGACGAGCTCGGCGCTGCGCATCACGCTCGCGGTGGCGCGCGCCGCGGGCGACGGGCTGACGCGCGCCCTGCACCGGCGCTTCTGCGAGGGGTGAGCGGTGTTAGGCTCGGCGGCGATGCGAAGCTGGAGCAGGGCGGGCGTGTTGGCGGGCGTGTTGGCGGTGTCGTCGGCGCAGGCGCAGCCGGCGGGCTTCCTCGAGCTGACGGTGACGGCGCTGGGCGCCGGGGCGGCCGCCCTCGGGGCCTCCGGCGACTCGCGCCTGCCGGTGCGGCCGAGCGACTTCGCCGACCACCTCGGGACGCTCACCCTGCACGCCCGCGGCAGCCGCGGCAGCGTGCGCGACGTGGTGCTCGAGGTGCCGGCCGCGCCGGTCGGGCAGCGCACGGCGACGGGCGACGGGGCGACGCTGCGCTTCCTCTTCGCGTCGGGGCAGACGCTGTCGCCGCGGCCGGGCGACGGCTGGGTGACGCTCACGAGCTGGGACGGCACCCGCGCGACGGGCGAGTACGAGGCGACGCTGGTGCAGGGGCGCATGACGATGCACCTCAACGGGCGCTTCGAGGCGACGGCGGGGGGCGCGCGCTGATGGCCGGAACGGTCCTGGTCGTCGACGACGAGCGGAACATCCGGCGCACGCTGCGGATGGTGCTCGAGGGCGACGGCCTCGAGGTGCGCGACGTCGAGCGCGCCGAGGAGGCGCTGCAGGTGCTCGCCGAGGAGCCCATCGACGCCGTGATCACCGACATCCGGCTGCCCGGGATGTCGGGCATCGACCTGCTCCAGCAGATCCGCCGCATGGCCAACTGGAACAACGTCCCCGTGCTGGTGATCTCCGGGCACGCGACGGTGGGCGTGGCCGTCGACGCGATCAAGCTCGGCGCGACGGACTTCTTCGAGAAGCCCCTCGACCGCGACCGCGTGCTGGTGAGCGTGCGCAACGCGCTGCGGGCCTCGGCGCTGGCCCGCGAGGTCGACGCGCTGCGCTCCGACGCCGGGGCGCGCGCGGAGATGGTCGGCGAGAGCGCGGCGATGCGGCGGCTCTACCAGGAGGTCGAGAAGGTCGCGCCGACCCGCGGGCGGGTGCTCATCACCGGCGAGAGCGGCACGGGCAAGGAGCTCGTCGCGCGGGCGATCCACCGGATGTCGCCGCGGCACGAGGGGCCCTTCGTGAAGGTGAACTGCGCGGCCATCCCCGCGGAGCTGGTCGAGAGCGAGCTCTTCGGCCACGAGAAAGGCGCGTTCACCGGGGCCGTGGCGCGCAAGCGCGGGCACTTCGAGGCGGCCGACCGGGGCACCCTCTTCCTCGACGAGATCGGCGACATGCCGCTCGCGGCGCAGGCCAAGGTGCTGCGCGCCCTCGAGACCGGCGAGGTGAGCCGCGTCGGCAGCGACCAGACCTTCAAGGTCGACGTGCGCGTGCTGGCCGCGACGCACCGCGACCTCGAGCGCGAGGCCCGCGAGGGCCGCTTCCGCGAGGACCTCTATTTCCGCCTCAACGTGGTGCCCATCCGCTCGCCCGCGCTGCGCGAGCACCCCGAGGACATCCCGATGCTGGTCGGCTCCTTCCTGCGGGAGTTCTGCCGGCAGAACCAGATGAAGCCCAAGCCCGTCGCCCCCGAGGTGATCGAGAACCTCAAGGGCCGCGGCTTCCCCGGCAACGTGCGCGAGCTGCGCAACCTGGTCGAGCGCGTGGTCATTCTGTCGGGCGACGAGATCACCCTCGACGACCTGCCCGAGGAGTCGCGCCACTCGCGCGAGGTGCGCGCGCGGCTCCCCACGGTCGCGCCCGAGGCGGCCCCGCTCCCCCCCGGCGAGGACGACGACGACGAGATCGGCCCCGCGGAGCTGCGCGTGCCCGGCGAGCGCGTGACGCTGCGGCAACACCGCGACGACGCCGAGCGCGCGTACATCCTCGACACCCTCAAGGAGGTCGACTGGAACATCTCCCGCGCCGCCACCCTGCTCGGCCTCGAGCGCACCAACCTCCACAAGAAGATCCGCGGCCTCGGCCTCAAGCGCGAGGGGTGACTTGCGCCGCCCCGGGCGACGCACTACTCGCTCGGCTGCCATGCAACCCCGCGCCTCGCTCCTGGCCTTTACGATCCTGGTAAACCTCTCGGCCGGCTGCAACCGCGCGCCCGACGAGCCCGGCGCCCGCACG
>JAQBQI010000176.1 GCA_028287085.1 Myxococcaceae bacterium | reverse complement strand
GGCGCCCAGTGCGCGGCGGGCGCCTGCACCGCGCCGCCGCGGTGCCCCGCGGGCATGGCCCTGATCCCGGGCGGAACCTTCATGATGGGCTCGACGACCCGGGCCGAAGAGCAGCCCGTGCACGCGGTGCGGCTGAGCACCTTCTGCATGGATTTGAACGAGGTGACGGTCGCGGCCTACGGCACGTGCACGGCGCCCGGCTGCACCACGCCGAGCATGAGCGACGGCACCTGCACCTGGCGCACGGGCCGCGAGAACTACCCCGTCAACTGCATCGACTGGGCGTCATCGCGGGCCTACTGCCAGTCGCGGGGCGGCGACCTCCCGACCGAGGCGCAGTGGGAGTACGCGGCGCGAGGACCCGACGGGCGCAACTACCCCTGGGGCAGCCAGGCGCCGAGCGCGTCGCTGCTCTGCTGGAACCGCCCGCAGCCCTGCGCGGTCCGCTCCTTCGCGGCGGGCAACTCGCCCTTCGGCCTCTACGACATGGCCGGCAACGTCTACGAGTGGACGCTCGACTGGTACGAAGACCACTACACGACGGCGGGCGCCGCGCCGTTGGTCGATCCGAGCGGCCCGGCGAGCGGCTCCGGTCGCGTGTACCGGGGCGGCGCCTGGTACTTCAGCGACCCGAACCTGGTGCGCAACGCGTGGCGCTACTCGGTGGTCCCGACGTGGCGCGGGGGCGACGTGGGCTTCCGCTGCGCGCACGCGCCGCTGTAGGGCGGAACCCCTACGCGCCGAGCACCGCCGCGGCGAGGGCCTCCGCGGAGAGCTTCGGCGACCCGGCGCCCGCCGCCTCGGCGGCGCGCACCAGCGCCACGAGCCGGCGGTTGACCGGGGCGTCGACGCCGGCCTGCTCGGCGAGCCGCACGATCTCGCCGTTGAGCTGATCGACCTCGGTGGTGCGGCCGCGCGCGAGGTCCTCCCACATCGACGAGCGCGCCTCGGGGTCGACCTTCAGCTGCGCCCGCGCCAACACCCGAAACAGCGGCGTCGGCAGCCCCAGCAGCGCCGGAAAGAGACGCACCGGCAGCGGCCCGACGCGCGCCGTCCGCACGCCCGCGGCGCGCATCACCGCGAGCGCCTCGCCCATCACCGCGGCGATGACCCGCCGGTAGCCCGCCGACGCGAGCAGCTCCACCGTCGGCGCGCCCGAGAGCGCGCTCACGGCGTTGTTGAGGTTCATCACGAGCTTCGACCACTGGCGCGCGCGGATGTCGGCCGCGACCTCCACCTCGAAGCCCGCCGCCCGCAGCGCCGCCGCCGCCGCGGGCAGCGCCGCGTGGGCCGACGCCTCGATCACCAGCGGGCCGCTCGTGGCGCGCCGGAACGTGCCGTCGCCGAGCGAGCGCACGTTGAAGCCGACGATGCCGCCGAGCACGGTCTGGTCGCGCAGCGGGCCGCGCAGCGCCTCGGCGTTGTGCAGGCCGTTCTGCGCGCTGACCACCAGGGCGCCCGGCGGGAGCGCCGCGGCGAGCTCGGCGCCGGCCCCCGCGGTCTGACCGCTCTTCACGCAGCACAGCACCACGCCGCAGCCGGCGAGCGCGTCGGCCGCGAGCGCGACGGCGTAGCGGTCGGTCGGAGCGAGCCGGGCGGTCCCGTCGAGGGCGACGACGGTGAGGCCGTGGGCGGCGAGCTCGTCGCGCACCCGGCCGCGCGCCACGAGCACCACGTCGGTGCCGGCCGCCGCGAGCGCGCCGCCGACGTAGCAGCCGATCGAGCCCGCGCCGAGCACGCCGACGGTGAAGCGATGACCGGGGGCGGGCGGGGTGCTCATCGCTCCGGCGATACCACAGGCGCGGCCCCGCGCTCCGCTCACATGAAGTTGCGCGTGTGCAGCGCCGAGAGAGCGCGCGCCTCGTCGTCGCTGTACCCGAGCCGCCGCAGCCGTAGCCGCCGCCCGGTATCCATCTCCCCGACGAGGCGCTGCACCCGCTCGGTGCCCGAGCGCAGCGCGGCGGGCGCCATCGACCCGGCGGCGAGCAGCACCAGCGCGTCGTGCACCTCGTCGTTGAGCCCGGCGGTGTGCTGTAGCCCCGCGTGGCGGCGCTCGATCGCGGCCCCGAGGCGCTCGCGCAGGGTCGGGTCGTGGCGCGCGTGCGAGGCGAGGTGCGCGAGCCCGAAGGCGACGTGGCGGGCCTCGTCCTGCGCCGCGCGCCGCGCCACCTCGCGCGTCACCTCGTCGGGCCCCTCGGCGTGCAGAAACCACAGCAACGACAGGAAGCTCCCTTCGCCCAGCACCGACAGCAGGAAGCTCGCCTCCGCGAAGTCCGACGCGTCGACGAGGGTCTTCAGCGAGGCCTGTCCCCCCGCGGTCGACAGCCCGGGGGCGTCGCGGCGCAGCCGCATGCGCCGCGAGAACACCTCGATGTGCCGCGCCTCGTCCGCCGCCTGGATCGCCAGCAGCTGCATCACCTCGCGGAAGTGCGGGTGGATCGTCGCCGCGAAGCGCGCCGGCACCATCAGCGCGGCGGTCTCGTTCTCGACGAGGTAGGTCATCACCTGCACGACGGCGTCCTCGACCGCGCCGTCGAGCGCGAACTCCGCGCCCCACGGGATCGCCGTCGCCGGGTCCCACTGCGCCGCGGCGGCCTGCGCGTAGAGCCGCGGGGCCTCGTCGGACCACGCCGCGTCGCGGTCGACGAGCGCGAAGTCGAAGGCCGGCGAGCCCGCCTCGACGGCCGCGCCGCGCGCCGCGAGGCCCCACGCGCGCGGCGGGTGCGCGTCGATCGCGCCCTCGATCATCGGGTCGGCGTGACCCGCGCGGGCGGCGTCGCGCCAGCGGTCCTCGTGGCTGGCGCCGACGGTGATGACCGCGGCCGCGTCCGACCCCGCGGGGAAGCTCACCGCGTCGCCGCGCGCCCGGCACCACGCGCGCAGGTGCACGGCGAGCGCGGGGTGGCTCCCCTCGACGGCGAGCGTGTCGCCCGGCTGCTTCCCGCGCAGCGCGTGCTTGAGCGCGACCACGGCCCCCTCGTCGAGGCCGAGGTCGCCCAGCGCCACGCGGGCGCCCCCGGTCATGGCCGCGCGTGCCCGGCGACGAGCTCTTCGACGAAGGCGTCGATGGTGCCGAAGCGCGCGACCGCCCGCGCGAGCGGGGCGAAGCCGCTGGTGCGCCCGGGGCGCCACTCGCGCAGGCCCTCGAGGTCCATGAGCGGGCGCACGGCGGGGTCGGCGTGGCGCTGGCCGAGCAGCAGCGCGGCGAAGCGCTCGACGAGGGCGTCGTCGTCGCCGGCGAGCGCGGTGAAGCAGCAGTGGTCGTAGGGCGCCGTCTGGGCGAGCACGCGCGTGGCGCCCGGCGGGAGCGTGCCGTCGCGCGAGAACGACAGGTGGTTGCCGTCGATGAGGCAGGCGGCGTCGACCGCGCCGGTGGCGAGGGCGTAGGCGGCGTCGCGCTCGCCGCCGACGTGGTCGCCGTGCTTGCCGACGAGCAGGTCGAAGCGGCGCACGGCGAAGTCGACCTCGGGAACGAGGCCCGCGGCGGCGAGGTGGTCGAGCGGCAGCAGGGTCGCTTGCGGGGAGTCGGCGGCCCCGACGGCCACGGTGCGCCCGCGCAGCTGCTCGATCGAGGTGACCGGCGAGTCGGCGCGCACGACGACGACGGAGGTGAGGTCCTGGTCGGTGTCGCGCATGGCGACGGCGCGGGCGGCGCGGCCGAGGCGCGCGGCGACGCGCTCGGTCTGCAGCCACGCGAGCGGGCTGTTCCAGGCGACGGTGAACTCGCCGCGGAAGTGGCCGGCGACCTGCCGCTCGTACGAGGTGTAGAGCACGTAGTCGAAGTCGAGCTCGTGGGCGCGAAACCAGCGCTGGAAGCCGTCCCAGATGGTGACGACCTTGGGGTCGTAGGCGACGGCGCCGAGGGTGAGGGTGCTGTTGTTCACGGCGCCCCTCAGAACACCGGGAGGCCGCAGAGGGCCTTGCCGATGAAGTCGTAGAGCTGGTCGGTGGTGGGGGCCATGACGGTGGCCGCGCGCGCGTCGCGGAAGGCCCGCTCGACGCCCGCCTCGCGCCGGAAGGCCGCGCCGCCGCAGACGCGCATCGCGAGGTCGGTCACGACGGTGGCGCTCTCGCCCGCGGCGGCCTTGCACTCCAGCACGCGGAGCATCGCGTCGGCGCGGCCCGACTCCATCGCGGCGACGGTGTCGTCGAGGAGCAGCCGCGCCTGGTCGACCGCGATCTTCATGCGCGCGACGTACGCGCGGATGGTGGGCAGCTCGGCGAGGCTGGTGTCGAGGTGCTGGAGGCGGGTGCCGGCGACGTGGGCGACGGTGCCGCCGAGGGCGCGCTCCATGATGCCGACCGAGCAGCCCGCGCTCATGGCGGCGAAGAGGGGCAGCACGACCTCGAGCATGACCTTGAGCCCGGCCCCGTCGTCGTGGAGGCGGTTGGCCTCGGGGATCACCACGTCCTCGGCGGTCACGGGCGACGAGTCGTTGCCGCGCAGTCCGAGGCCGTCGAAGGCGCCCGCCACGCGCAGCCCCTTCGCGCCGCGCGGAACCAGCCAGATGGTGCTCCCGCCCGCGGCGCCGACCGCGCCGCTCGACCAGACGTAGGCGGTCGCGTGGCCGGCCGAGGTGACCCAGCTCTTGGCGGCGTCGAGGTGCACGCCGTCGGCCTCGACGCGCGCGGTGCCGAGCGGCGCCCAGAAATGGCTGCGCGACCCGGCCTCCGAGAAGGCCAGGGTGCTCAGGTGCTCGCCGCGCGCGACGTCGCGGCGCACCGGCTCCGCGCCGAAGCGCTCGATGACGGCGGCGCCCGCGTAGTGCATGCAGGTGACCATGGCGGTCGACGCGCAGGCGCGGGCGAGGCGCTCGACGACGGCGACGGCCGCGCGCGGACCTTCGCCGGCGCCGCCGACCTCCGCCGCGGAGACGAGCCCGAGGAGCCCGGCCGCGCGCAGGGCGTCGATCGAGGCGGCGGGGAAGGCCCCGGCGCGGTCGACCTCGTGGGCGGCCGGGGCGACGACGTCGGAGATGATCTGGTCGAGACGATCGAGGGGGGATGACATGAACGGTGTGCTCCTCGCGGCCGCGCCGGGCGCGGCGACGGGGGAGTCACCCCGCGAGGAGCGATCGCCCGCGCGCCGCGTCGGAGCGGTGCGGTGTGGGTGGCCTCGGCCCGGTCACGCCGGGCGGCGGCGCGATTCAGAGGCGGTGCAGCGAACGCATGGCGCGAGCGTGCGGGACGACCGCGACCGGGGTCAATCGCTCGTTAGCGCGATGCGCGAACTACTGCGAGGGGCGCGCGTGCGCGGGCAGGTCGGCGGTCACATCGCCGCGTCGGACGTCGATCCGGTGTCGGCGGTGGTCGACCCGTCGGGGGTGGTCGACCCGCTGTCGGTGGTCGATCCGCCGTCGGGGTTGCCCATCATCATCTCCGAGGGGCACACGCCGGTCATGGAGATGCAGAGCCCCGAGAGGCAGCAGTAGCGCACGCTGTCGGGGTCGCTGCTCGTGCGGCACGGGCCGCAGTCGACGTCGGCGCCGCACGACGACGGGCAGACCGCGGCGCCGCACACGCCGTTGCTGCACGCCTGCCCGCCCGGGCAGGCGCGG
>JAQBQI010000164.1 GCA_028287085.1 Myxococcaceae bacterium | reverse complement strand
GGCGCCGGGGCAGCGCCGCCCTCGAAGTCGACCCGCGGCGGCGAGCGGGGGCAGCCCAGCGCCGCGACCGCGAGGAGCGCCGCGGCCCCGCGCCGCATCACCGCTTGCGCCCCTTCTTCTGCACCTTCGGGCGCGTCGTGGTCGGCGGCTTCTTCGACCCCTTGCCCTTGCCCTTGTGCTCGCGCTCCGCGGGCACGCGCCGCAGCGACTCGCGCGCGGTGCCGGCGAGGCGCAGCGAGATGGTGCGCCGCGCGAGCGAGATCTCGGCGATCTCGACGGTGAGCTGGTCGCCCACCTGGAAGATCATGCCGGTGCGGCTCGAGCGCAGGCGCAGCCCGAGGTCGTCGGCCTCCCACGAGCCGGCCGCGACCGACTCGAGCGTGAGCAGGCCCGTGAGGAAGGGCTCGTCGATGTCGAGGTAGACGCCGAGGGTGCCGAAGCCGACCACGGTGGCGAGGTGCACCTCGCCGAGGTGCAGGCGGGCGACCTCGCAGCGGTAGAGGTCGAGCACCTCGCGCTCGACGTCGACGGCGCGGCGCTCCAGGCGCGAGCAGTCGGCGGCGGCGACGCTGAGCCCCTCGGTGCTGGTGCGCTTCTCCGGGTCGCGCAGCCAGCGGCGCACCTCGCGGTGCACGAGCAGATCGGGGTAGCGGCGGATGGGCGAGGTGAAGTGCAGGTAGGCCGTCGCCGCGAGGCCGCGGTGGCCGGTGTTGTGCTCGCTGTAGCGGGCCTGCGGCATGGCGCGCAGCAGCAGCATGCCGAGCACGCGCGCCGCCGGGGTGCCGCGGATCTTGCGGAGGAAGTCGGCCAGCACGCGCGGCGAGTCGACGGCCTCTTCGTCGACGGGGTGGCCGAGCGCGAGGGCCGCCGCCATGAAGCGCTGGAAGGCCTCGCCCTGCGGGCCCCCGTGCACGCGGAAGATCGCCGCGAGGCCCTGCTGCACGCAAACCTCCGCGACGATCTCGTTGGCGAGCAGCATCAGGTCTTCGATGAGGGCGTAGGCGCGCTTGACGCCCGCGTCGCGCTTGCTCTGGATGATGTTGATCGGGGTGACGTTGTCTTCGGCGAAGCGCACGCGGCCTTCGGGGAGGTCGAAGTCGAGGGCGCCGCGGCGCTGGCGCTTCGCGCGCAGCGTGGCCGAGCACTGGTCGGAGGTGGTCACCATCGCGCGCATCGCGTCGGTGAGCGGGGCGGCGGTGCCCTCGTCGGTCCACCCCATGGCGCGGGCGACGCCGCCGTAGGTGAGCCGCGCGTGCGAGCGCATCACGGCCTCGATGATGCGCGCCTCGGCGACGGTGCCGTCGCGGGTGAGCGTCGCCTCGACGGCGAGCACGAGGCGGTCTTCGTCGGGCAGCAGCGACGCGATGCGCCCGGAGATCTCCTGCGGGAGCATCGAGATGGCGCGGTCGGGCAGGTAGACGCTGGTGCCGCGCTCGGCGGCGTGGCGGTCGAGCGCGGTGCCGAGCGCGACGTAGTGGGAGACGTCGGCGATGGCGACGGTGACGTCCCACCCGCCGTCGGGGCGCTCGGCGACGTAGACGGCGTCGTCGTGGTCGCGCGCGTCGTCGGGGTCGATGGTGACCAGCGGGCGGTCGCGCAGGTCGACGCGGCCCGCGGCGTCGGCGGCCGAGACGGTCGCGGGCAGGCGCGCCACCTCCTCGAGCACGTCGGCCGCGGTGGGGATCTCGACCCCCTCGCGCACGGTGACCTTGCGCACCTCGGTGGCGAGCGCCCCGGGGTCGCCGAGCACCTCGCTGACGCGCGCGACCGGCACCTCGCCGACGTGCGAGGGCCACTTCTCGATGGTGGCGACGACGACCTGCCCGTCGCGGCCGAGGTCGTCGCCCTCGATCACGATGGGGCCGCGGATGCGGGTGTCTTCGGGCTCGAGCCACGAGCCCTTGGGCCGCGCGCGCAGCACGCCGGGGACCATCGGCGAGCGGCGCTTGAGCACGGCGGTGACGGCGCCCTCGCGGCCGCGGCCGCCGGGGCGGGCGACGGCCTCGACGAGGTCGCCGTGCATCGCGCCGAGCACGCCGTTGGGCGCGATGAAGACGTCGCCGTTGCCGTCGTTGGCCTCGACGAAGCCGAAGCCGCGAGGGTTCTGGATGAAGCGCCCCTCGACGCGGCCGCCCTGGTCGCGCGGCAGCCGGTAGCGGCCGCCGGGCATCGCGTGCACGAGCCCGCGCTCCACCATGCGGTCGAGCGCGTCGGTCACCACGCGCCGCGCGGCGGGGCCCTCCTCGAGCGCGGCGAGCACCTCCATGATGTGGAGGGCGCGCGTCGGGTGCGCCTCGAAGATCTGGATCAGCCTGCCATCATCGGGAGCCTTGCGCGCCATTGCGCGCACTGTCTACGCCCCGGCGTTCGTCGGTCAAGCCGTGTTCTCAGGGCGTTCCGGCGATGGCGTGGAGCGCGCCGTCGTCGGCGCCCACCACGAGCACGCCGTCGGCGACCAGGCGCGGGCCGCTGTCGACGTCGGCCCCGAGCGTCACCCGCCACGCCTCGGCGTTGTCGGGCCCGATCGCGTGCACCTGGTCGTCCTCGCCGCCGACGAAGGCCCAGCCGTCGCGGTCGACGCAGGCCCGCGAGCGCACGGGCGCGCTCGTCACCACCCGGAAGGCCACCGACCCGTCGGCCGCGCGCAGCCCGTAGATGCGCCCGTCCTCCGCGCCGACGACCACCACGCCGTCGGCCCGCAGGGCGGGCGTCGCGCGCACCCCGAGGCGCCGCGCCGCGCCGTCGGTGCTGAAGCTCCACCGCGGTGAACCCTCGGGCCCGAAGCAGCGCACCGTGCCGTCGCCGAGGCCCACCACGAAGGCCCCGCCGTCGAGCGCGAGCGCGCCGCCGTAGAGGAAGCTGCCGAGCTCGACGCGGCGCACGAGGCGCCCGTCCGCGGAGTCGACCACCGCGACGCTGCCGCGCATCTCGGGCACGAGCACCTCCGAGCCCGCGCCCCGCGCGACGGCCCCGTAGACGTGGCCCGCGAGCGGCGTCGTCCAGCGCAGCTCGCCCTCGCGGGTGAAGGCCCGCAGGTCGCCCGAGGCCACCAGCACCCCGCCGTCGGCGAGGGCGAAGACGGGCGCGTCCATGTCCTGCGGGAGGGCGGCGCGCCAGCGGAGCGACCCGCGGGCGTCGAGGGCGACCACCTCGCGCGCGTCGCTGCCGATGACGGTGAGCTCGCCCACCGTGGCGGGCGACGAGAAGACCCGCGACGCGAGGCGGTGCGACCAGCGCACGACGCCGCCCCGGTCGACGGCCTGGACCGTTCCGTCGAGCGAGCCGAAGGTCGCCCAGCCCTCGCGGGTGAGCGCCGGCGACGAGAACACCCGCCGCGACGTGCGCACCCGCCAGAGCACCGCGGCGTCGCGGTGGGGTCCGCGCAGGGTCGACCCGTCGGCGCCCGCGGCGGGCGCGGCGAAGGACGAGACGAAGGGCGCGGCGCGGCGGTGACGGGCGACCTCCTGCGCGGGCAGCGCGCGGCCGCTGCCGAGCCCCGACAGGCAGAGGGCCGCGACCACCGCACCGACGCGCGACCGGGACACCGCGCTCAGCCGTCTTGGAAGCCCGCGAGCCGGCGCGCCTCGAGGAAGCGCTCGCTCAGCGCGACCCGCACGAGGCGGCTGGCCGAGGGCACCTCGTCGATCACGCGCCCCGGGAGCACGCCGGGCGGGGCCAGCGCCGCGATGGCCGCGGGCAGGTCGCCCGTCGCCAGCAGCGCGATGCGGTCGCCGAACTCCAGCGCCGCGCCGTGGATCACCGCCGCGTCGAAGGGGCGCTTCAGCACGGCGCGCGCGGCGGGGGTGAGCTCGGCGTGGAGGTCGCGCGGCATCGAGCGGGTGATCGAGCGCGAGAGCGCGTCGAGGCGGGCCGGGTCGAGGCCGGCGGCCCCGAACATCGGCTCGAACTGCCGCAGGAGCGCGGTCATCACGAGGGTGAACTCCGCGACGTCCATGCGCAGCGGGAGCGAGAGGCCCTGGGTGATGAGCAGCGCGGCGCGCGCGACCGCGAAGCGCGTGACGATCGACGGCGGCGCGGCGAAGGCGACGAGCACCCGCGCGGGCGAGCGGCCCACCGGGAGCGCGATGGCCGGCAGCTGCGAGGCGAGGAAGATCTCGACGTCGCCGAGCTCGAGCAGGCGCGCCCAGCGCTCGATCTCCGCGCGCAGCCCGTGGGGGCGGCCGCCGAGGCGGTCGGCCTGCGCGGCCTCGAGGTCGAAGGGCACCAGCGGGTCGAGCACCGTCGAGGTGCGCACCAGGAGCTCCCGCAGGTCGGCGGGCAGCGCCGGGGGCGCGAGCAGGTCGAGCACGGCCGGCAGCAGGCTCTCGACGCCGGCGCCCGCGACCACCCCGTCGGGCGCGAGGGCGCGCAGCGCGTCGCTCGCCACGCCGAGGGTCACCGCCGCCGCGGCGACGACGCGCTCGGCGTCGC
>JAQBQI010000137.1 GCA_028287085.1 Myxococcaceae bacterium | reverse complement strand
CACTGCGGCGGCTGCGGCCGGGCGTGCGCGCTGCCCAACGCGACGAGCGCGACCTGCGCGGCGTCGGCCTGCGCGGTCGCGCTGTGCGCCGCGAGCACCGGCGACTGCGACGGCGTCGCCAGCAACGGCTGCGAGACCGACACGCGCTCGAGCAACGCGCACTGCGGCGGCTGCGGAATGGCCTGCGCCGCGGGCCTCTCCTGCGCGGGCTCGACGTGCGCGCCGCAGGCGAGCTGCGCGGCCATCCTGCGGGTCTTTCCGGGCATCGCGAGCGGCGCGTACACCGTCGACCCCGACGGCGCGGGCGGCGCGGCGCCCTTCCGCGTGTACTGCGACATGACCGCCGACGGCGGCGGCTGGACCATGGTCTACAAGCTCTCGTCGGGCGTCGAGGGCGAGCCCGCCGCGCTCTGGAACGGCGGCGCGGTCAACGACACCAACGACGCGGTCCTGACGCGGGTGATCGGCACGTCCCACTACGCGAGCCGCCTCCTCGGGCTCTGGAACACCGCGAGCTTCCCCGTGGCGCAGGCGCGCGTGGCGCTCTACGAGGGCGGCGCGGAGACGGCGTTCCTGCGCTTCAACGCGGCGGGCAGCGACCGGACGAATTGGTTCCGCCTCGCGACGCTCCAGGCCGCGACGTGGACCGACCTCGTTGCGCAGGGGCAAAACTTCTTCCAGATCGGGGGAGGCGGAAATTACGGCCGCCACTGGTTCGTCAACCGCAACTACGGCGGCTGCCCCGCCGACGCGGGCTGGCTCGTCGTAAACGGCACGAGCGAGATCACCTGCGACTGGTCGACGCGCGCCTCGACCGTCTCGATCATGTACGCCCGCGGCGCCGGCGTCGCGAACTGGAACGACTACCCCAACGTCCGCCTCGCCGACGTGCTGGCGGTCTACGCGCGCTGACCCGCCGCCACGCTTGACCGCCGCCGCGTCGGCGCGGTCGGATGGCCCATGCGCGCATCCTTCGTTGGCCTCCTCCTCGCCACCTCCGCCCTCCTCACCGCCTGCTCCGACTCCGTCGAGGGCACCGACGCCGCGACCGCCGACGGTGGGCTCGTCGACGCCGCGACCGCCGACCGCCCCGCCGCCGACACCGGCACACCCGACGTCGGCCGCGACGCGCCCGCGACCACCGACGTTCCCGTCGCCACCGACGTTCCCGCTGCGACGGACGTACCCGCCGTCAAGGACGTGCCCGCGACCACCGACGTACCAGCCGTCACCGACGTACCTCCGCAGTCCGACGCGGGCGCCGAGTGCATCGGCCGTCCTTCGTCGTGCGCCAGCGGCACCGCCGGCGGCAGCTGCGGCGACGCGCTGTCGGCCCCCGTCTGCGAGGCCGGCGCGTGGCGCTGCCCCAAGGGAACCATCCCCGTGACCGAGTGCGCGTGCGTCGGCCGCCCGCCCGGCGCGTGCACCTGCACCCCGAGCGGCTGGTCGTGCCCCGACGCCGGCCGCTGACTCAGCCGGGGATCGTGATGCAGCCGAACTGCACCTCGATCGCCGCGCTCCCCGAGCGCAGCTCTTCGTTGGCGCGCTCGCACGACGCGGGGCACAGGTTGACCCGCGTGGGGTGCGCCTCGTCGTCGTAGTACCACCCGCCCGTCGGCCGGCACGCGGCCGCGTTGGCGACCTTGCCGATGAGCGTCTCGGCGGTACCGCGCACCACCACGTTGACCAGCCGCGGGTCGAGCACCGAGCCGTCGGGCGGCACCGGGATCGCCACGTCGCACGCGATGCGGCTGCTGCGCTCGACGGCCGTGGCGATGCGCTCGAAGAAGGGCGCCCACGCCGCGGCGCCGTCGCAGAGCCGCGCCCGCACCCCGCCGCGGCGGTGGACGAGGGTGGTGTAGACCGAGCCCGCGGCCGACGGCGAGGTGCCGTCGGGAAACATGCAGCGCACGTCGGGGTTGGTCTCGCTGCCCCAGCCGTAGATGCCGGTGAAGGCGTAGCCCGTGAAGAGGCCCCCCCACGAGGGGTCGAGCAGCCCCGGCGGCAGGTCGAAGGTGCGCGAGTTGGGGTTGGTGCCGCCGCGGAAGGTCTCGAACTGGTCGGCCGAGAGGCGCGACTGGTCGTCGGTCACGACCACGAAGGTCTTGCTCGCCTCGGGCCGCAGAAACCCCCGCCAGGCCTCGCCCCCGCGCGGGTCGGCCGCCGTGTAGCCCATGGTCTGGCCCAGCGTCCCGAGGATCTGCTCGAGCGGCTGCGTGCTGCGCACGTCGACCGAGGAGTGCAGGAAGCGCGGCCCGTTGCCGCAGCGCGCGTCGCCCGCGAGCGGCGCCGGGATGCACACCGCGTAGCGCCGCCCCTCGGGCACCGTCACGTTGCGCTGGGCGTTGCGCAGCGAGAGCATCACGACGCGGTAGTCGAGCCCGCGCGACCCGATGAGGCCCGCGAAGTCGTTGAGCCCGCGGATGACCTGGTCGATCGCGGGCGCCATGCTGATGGAGTTGTCGACGATCCAGATGATGTCGACGGGGAGGCGCTCGACCCGCGCCTCGACGCCCGTGCGCGAGCACGCCGCGTCGGGCGCCAGCGAGAGGTCTTCGGGCACGTCGCGCACCACCGCCTGCACGTCGGGCGCGACGATGACCTCCGGGGCGCCCGCGTCGACGGCGGCCGCGTCGCGCGCCGTCATTGCGTCGAGCGAGGCCGCGTCGCGTGCGACGAAGGCGCGCGGGGTCGAGGCGTCGCCGCACGCGGCCACCAGACAGAGCACGCCGATCGTCGGGACGGTGGATCGCAGCACTCCCCATCGGGTACCACGGCGCCGCGCCCGGGGGCGACGGAGAGGCGGTGACGCGACGGCGGAGATCAGCGCCATCGCGCCCCACGGTGAGGCAGGTTGCAGCGTCGCGGAGGCGGCCCGCGCTCGTAGCCACGCGCGGTATTGGGAGTAGATTCGCGATGGCGTGCGTGGTG
>JAQBQI010000133.1 GCA_028287085.1 Myxococcaceae bacterium | reverse complement strand
TGCGCCGTGGCGTGCACGCGGCGGGCGACGGCGACGAGCTCGCGCAGGTCGGGATCGGCGGGCGCGGCCGGGCGGGTGAGCGCGTCGGTGAGGGCGGCGGCTTCGGCGCGCTCGGCGTCGGTCGGGGGCGGGCCGTCGTCAGGGTTCCAGCGGTCGTCGGGGGCGCTCATCGGACACCGTAGGCCTTTCTTAGCGCAGCCAACGCGCGGTGCAGGATCACGTCGAAGTTTCCGAGCGTCACGCCGAGGGCCTCGGCGCAGTCCTCGCGGCTCCGCTCTTCGAGCAGGCGGAGGGTGATGGCGTGGCGGTAGCGGTCATTGAGTCCGTCCATCGCGGCGGCCATCGTCTTGAGCGAGAGCGCGCGCTCCTGCTGGTCGATGAGCGACTCCTCGGCGCCCGCGTGGTGCAGCGGCATCACGTCGGCGGCCTGGCGCTCGAAGCGCTCCTCGAGGCGCGCGCGGCGCTGCACCCGGCGCACGTGGTCGATCACCTGGTGGATCGCGATCTGCCGCAGCCACGGGAAGAAGCCGGCGCCCGTCCAGTGGAAGGTGTGCAGCCGGTCGATGGCGCGCATGAGGGTCTCGCGCAGGATGTCCTCCGCGTCGGCCGCGATGCCGATGCGCGGGAGGATCACCGCCGCGTAGAGCGGCCGCGACACCCGGTCGAGCAGCAGGCGGATCGCCTCGACGTCGCCGGCCTGGGCGGCCTCGACGAGGGCCTTCTCCTCGGCGGCGGGCGCGGTCAGGACCATACGGCAACAGCTCGCGGCGACCATAGGCGCAATCGCGGCGCGACGGAAGCGCCGAGCGTTCGGGCGGCGCGGGGCTCGGTCGGTGGCTCGTCACGACCAACAGAACGCGCGCCGCCCCGGCGGGCTTACAGGCCCCGTGGGCCATCGCCCACCGGGTTCTTTACAAGCGCGGCGCGGTGGCAGAAACCTGCGCGCCATGGCCGACGCGTACATCGACTACGACGAGACCCGCATCTACGGCGAATACGCGATCGAGCAGATCGCGCACCACCTCGCGGGCCGGCTGCGCGAGTTCGACCCCGCGCTGCACCTCGCCGTGAGCGCGCTGCGGTCGGCCACCGACGGCGTCGCGCAGCAGCTGCACCAGGCGCGCTCGGCCGACCCGGAGCTCCACGAGGCCACGGTGGCGCGCGAGTCGCCGCTGCAGGAGGCGCGCGAGGTCATCGTGCGCTTCGCGCGCCACCTGGAGTCGCACCGCCCGGGCAGCGTCCCCTACGGGGCCTTCTTCGTCGAGCCGGCGTCGACGCTGTCGCAGCGCGGCCCGCAGCGGCTGCTCGCGGCGCTCGACCACGTGCTGGGCTCGCTCGACGAGCTGGGCGCCTCGGTGCGCGAGCAGGGCCACTGGCGCGACGAGATCGCCCGCGCCCGCCACGGGCTCGACGCGGTGCTCGCCACCGACCAGCGCATCCGCGCGTGGCAGGTGCGCAGCGCGCCGCTCGAGGCCGCGCGCCAGCACTGGCTGCGCATCTACGACGCCGCCAAGCACCTGGTGGAGGCCGCGCTCGCGCTCAGCGGGTCGACGGTTCCGATGGACGAAATCTTCGACGACCTGGCCGACGTGCACCACGCCGAGGGCGCGCGCGACGACGAGCCCGCCGCGGACGCGGGTTGAGCGGCACGATGGCGCGACGTGGAGGCGATGCGATGAGGTTGCGGGCGAGCGTGGGCGCGGTGGGTGTGTGGCTGGCTTGCTCGCAGCCCGCCATGGTGTGGGCGCAGACGCGGCCGATGATCGAGCGCATCGTGCCGACGGCGGGGCCGCCCGGCACGCGCGTGCGCATCGAGGGCCGCGGCTTCTCGCGCGGGCTGCGGGTGCTCTTCAACGAGCGCGCGGTGACGCCCTCGGAGGTGCTGCCCGAGCGCATCACCGTGACGGTGCCCGACGGCGCCGAGAGCGGGCGCTTCGTGCTCGCGGCGGGGGCCGACGAGACCGAGTCGCCGGAGACCTTCCGGGTCACCGAGCGCCTGCCGCCGCCGGTCGTGCGCAGCGTCGACCCGGGCTCGGCGGCGCCCGGCACCGAGGTCACCATCCGCGGCGACAACTTCGCCGCGCGCCCGTCGGACAACGCCGTGCGCGTGGGCAACGTCCCGGTGGTCGTGCGGGCCGGCGACTCGGGCGCGCTGCGGGTGATCATCCCCGACGGCGCGGTGAGCGGCCCGGTCTTCGTGCGCACCGCGGGCGGCGAGGCCCGCAGCGGCGGCGACCTCGTCGTCGGCGTGCGGCTCGCCATCCGCGAGATGGCGCCCGTCGCCGTCGCGCCGGGCGGCCACGTGATCCTGCGCGGGGCGGGCTTCTCGCCGACCGCGGCCCTCGACCACGTCACGCTCGGCGGGCGGCAGGTGCGCGTCGTGCGCGCGACGGCCACCGAGCTCGAGGTCGAGGTGCCCGTCGACGGCACCAGCGGAACCTTCGCCGTCGAGATCGCCGGCGCCGGCCGCTACGAGACCGCGCAGCGCCTCTTCGTCGGCCCCGCCCCGGTCGTGCGGGTGATGGAGCCCACGTCGGGTCCGCCGGGCGCGCGCGTCACGCTCCGCGGCGAACATTTCGGCAGCGACGCGTCGCGGGTCGCCGTGGCCTTCGGCGCGGCCAACGCCGCGGTGGTGAGCGCGGCGCCGACGGTGCTCGTGGTCACCGTGCCCGACGGGGCGGTGAGCGGGCGCGTGTCGGTGACCGCGGCCGGCGTCGGGCCGGTGCTGTCGCCGACGGAGTTCAGGGCGATGGCGGCGGTGAGCGTGGCGCGGGTCGACCCCCGCGCGGGCGACCTCGGCGAGCGCATCACCCTCACGGGCACGGGCTTCTCGGCCGTCGCCGCCGAGAACACCGTGCAGCTCGGCTCGGCCGTCGCGCGGGTCGTCACGGCGACCCCGACCGAGCTGGTCGTGGAGGTGCCCGAGGGCGCGCGCTCGGGCAACTGGGCGGTCGCGGTCGCGGGCAGCGGCAGCGCGCGCTCGCGCGAGCCCTTCATGGTCACGCTGCGCCCGCGCATCACGGCGCTCGAGCCCGAGCGCGGCGTCCCCGGCACCCGCGTCACCCTGCGCGGAACCAACTTCCCCGCCGACCGCTCGCTCGCCTCGGTGCGGCTCAACGGCGCCGACGTCCCGATCGAGTCGTACGCCCGCGACGCCATCGCGGTGACCGTCCCGCGCGACGGCCAGACCGGGCGCTTCCAGGTCATCGGCCGGCTCCAGGGCACCGGCACCGCGCCGATGGAGTTCTTCGTGCTCCAGCCCGTGCTCCTGCAGGCCGTCGACCCGGCGGCCGGCCCGCTCGGTTCGACCGTCACGCTGCGCGGCACCGGCTTCGAGCCCGACCCGGCGCGCCTCGCGGTGCGCCTCGGCCCGCAGCTCGTCCGCCCGACGCGCAACTCCACCACCGAGATCGTCTTCACGGTCCCCCGCAATTCCCGCGGCGGAACCATCACCGTCGAGGCCGACGGCCGCCAGCCCGTGAGCTCGACCCAGCCCTTCGCGATCACCGTCCCGCCGGTGGTGACCGCGGTCGTCCCGCCCGCCGCGGCGCCGGGCGCCCGCGTCGTCATCCGCGGCCGCAACTTCGGCCGCGACCTCGCCACCGTCGGCGTCACCATCGGAACGCTCACCTGCCCGACCTCCGCGGTGACCCCGACGACGGTCGAGTGTCAGGTCCCCGAGGGGGCGCAGACCGGCCCGCTCACCGTCCGCGTCGCCAACGCCGGCGAGGCCCGCGCGAGCGCCCCCTTCCGCGTCCTCGCCGCCCCCGCTCCCCGCACCCCCGCCCCCTGAGCGGGGCCCCGATGGAGTCCCTCCCGTGGTTGCCCGATCGTCCCTCCGCCTCCTCGGCGCCCTCGGCGCCTGCACCCTGGCCGCCGCCTCGCTCGAAGCCTGCCGCGAGCGCCGCGAGACCCCGACGTCGCGCGAGTACACCGAGCCTTCGACCCGCCCCGAATCGCCCCCCGAGCTGCGCCGCCTGCGCGCGTCGCTCCAGGCGCTGCCCGAGAGCGTCGAGGCCGACCCGCGCAAGGTCGTGCTCGGCCGCCGGCTCTTCCACGACACGGCGCTGTCGGTCGACAACACCCTGTCGTGCGCGAGCTGCCACGACCTCGCCCGTGGCGGCACCGACCGGCGCGGCTCGTCGCTCGGCGTGCGCTCGCAGGTGGGCCCGATCAACTCGCCGACGGTGCTGAACTCCCGCTACAACTTCGTGCAGTTCTGGGACGGGCGCGCGGCCGACCTCCGCGCCCAGGCCGCCGGCCCCTCGCGAACCCCGCGGAGATGGGCAACACCTGGCCCAACGTCGTGACCACCCTCACCCGCTCGCCCGACTACGTGGCCGCGTTTCGCGAGAGCTACCCCACCGGCGGCCTCTCGCTCGAGAACGTCTGCGACGCGATCGCCACCTACGAGGAGACCCTCGTCACGCCGTCGCCCGTCGACCGCTTCCTGCGCGGCGACGACCTCGCGCTCAACGACGAGCAGCGCGAGGGCGCGCGCCTCTTCGAGTCGGTCGGCTGCACCACCTGCCACAACGGCATCAACGTGGGCGGCAACTCCTTCCAGAAGATGGGCGCCGTGCGCGACTACTTCGCGCTGCGCGGAACGCCCGTCACCACGGCTGACGCCGGGCGCTTCAACTTCACCCACCGCGAGCCCGACCGGCACTTCTTCAAGGTCCCGACGCTGCGCCAGGTCGCCGAGACGGGGCCGTGGTTCCACGACGGGCACGCCACGACGCTCGAAGACGCCGTGCGCACCATGGCCGCCGTGCAGCTCGGCCGCGACCTCGACGCCGCCCAGGTGCAGCGCATCGCGGCCTTCCTCCGCGCGCTCACCGGCCCCGTCCCCGCCGCGGCCGCGCTCCCCGGCGCGGCCTGACCCTTTACCCCGTCGGGTATTCCCTCAGCGCTGGCGCAGCCGCTGGATGCGCTGCTCGATCTCGGCCCGGTCGGGCGAGTCGGGCCGCGCGCCCAGGTACGACCGGAACGCCGCCTCGGCCTCCTCGCGGTGCCCGAGGTGCTCGTGGGTCACGCCGAGGTTGAACATCAGCTCGGCGACGTTGCCGCCCGCGCTCTGCACGAACTGGTTCGCCGTCTCGAAGGCCTGCAGCGCGTCGCGCCACCGGTGCCGCCGGAAGAACAGCAGCCCGCGGTTGAACCACACCGACGCCTCGGCCGAGAGCGCGTCGTCGTCGGGCGACGCCTGCGCGATGCCCTCGCGCCGCCGCTGCGCGTCGCGGCTCACGTTCGCCAGCCGCGCCGTGACCTGCGCCCGCACCGCCGCCGAGGGCGAGCCCGCGAGCACCCGCTGGTACCACTCGGTCGCGCGCTCGAAATCCGCGAGGTGCTCGAACATCCGGCCGGTGTTGAACGCGAGCTCGGTCGACGGCTCGAGGTCGTACGCGTCGCTGAAGGCGCCCGCGGCGGCGTTCCAGTCGTGGCGGCCGGCGGCGGCCATGCCCTCCTCGTAGCGCCGCTGCGCCGCGCTCGGCGAGGGCGCCGTCGCGGC
>JAQBQI010000115.1 GCA_028287085.1 Myxococcaceae bacterium | reverse complement strand
GGCCAACTGCGGCGCGTGCGGGACGGCCTGCGCCGCGGGCACCTCGTGCGCCGCGGGGCGCTGCGGCTGCCCGACCGGGCAGACGATGTGCGGCACCCGCTGCGTGAACCTCCAGACCGACGCGACCCAGTGCGGCGCGTGCGGGCGCGCCTGCCCGAGCGCGTCGACCTGCAGCGCGGGGGTCTGCAGCACGGTCTGCGCGGCGGGCCAGACCCAGTGCAGCGGGCGCTGCGTCAACGTGCAGACCGACGCGGCCAACTGCGGCGCGTGCGCGACGGCCTGCGCCGCGGGCACGGGCTGCGCGGCGGGGCGCTGCGGCGCGAGCAACGACGCGCGGGCCGCGGCGCGGGTGATCACCCTGGGCGCGGCCGAGACCACGGTGACGGGCACCACGGTGGGCGCGACCCACGACGGCCCGACGGTGCCCTGCGGTTGCACGTCGGGGGCGGACGTCTGGTACCGCTTCACGCTGGCGCAGCGCGAGGTGGTCTACCTCGACACGGCGGGCTCGGCGCTCGACACCTCGCTCGCGATCACCAACGACCGCGGCGAGCCGGTGGCCGCGCAGGCCGCGTCGGGCAACCCCAACGCCGGCCTCTGCAACGACGACAGCGGCTGCTCGACGGGCGGCTTCACCAGCACCTTCAACTCGCGCACCGCGGGCGTGCTGGGCGCGGGCACCTGGTACGTCGCCGTCGGCGGCTGCGGCACCGGCGCCTTCACGCTGCGGGTGCAGCACCTGTCGACCACCGTCGGCTCGTACTTCTACGACGACCGGCTGCAGGGCGACGGCACCACGTCGACCGTGCTGGTGGGCACCAGCGTCATCGCCGGCACCTGCGGCGGCACGGCGTCGGGCGAGGACGTGCGCTGGTTCACGACCTGCGGCGCGACGCAGCAGTTCTTCAGCCTGTGCGCGAGCGACCGCGGCACCTTCACCCGCCGCAGCGGCGCGACGACCTTCGACCCGTCGCTCTACCTCCGCAGCGCCCTCACCAACTCCGAGAGCACCTGCAACGACGACGGCGGAACCATGGGCGGCAGCGACTGCCGCGGCACCGGCGGCGACACGGCCCAGTACGGCTCGCGGCTCAACAACGTGACCGTCGCCCGCGGCCTGCACGCGCTGGTGGTCGACGAGCGCACCGGCGGCTCGGGCATGCTCTACACCCTGCGCTACATCGTGCGCTGACGGCCCGCCCGCGGGCGGTGTACGCTCCGCGGTCATGGCGAGCGCGGTCGGCCGGGTGCTCTCGATCGGGGCGGTGTTGCTGGCGATTCCGACGGCCTGCGTGGGCGCGCTCGCGCTCTACGGCAAGGCGCTGTCGGAGAGCGAGTCGGGCGCCGGGACGCTGATCTCTCCAACCGAGGCGCGCGCCCGCGTCGAGCAGGCCCGCGCGCGCTTCGCCGCGATGACGCCGGCCGAGCACCTCGCCGCCGCGCGGGCCGCGCTGGCCGCGGGCTACGACCCGGTCACCGACACGGGCGGCAGCTTCCGCTCCTTCGAGCACCACGCCGACGCCATCCCCGCGGGCACGCCCGAGTTCGAGGCCGTGCGCCCGCTGCGCGACGTGCCCCGCGTGCGGTGGGACAAGCTCCTGGTGATCGCCGGCGGGCGCGTGGTGCAGCACGCGCGCGAGCACGCCTTCCCCGCGGGCGGCAGCGTCGCCCAGCAGCGGGCCGCGCGCACGGCGTTGGCCCTCGACGTCGACCAGCTCTCGGGGCGCGGCCTCGGCTGCGTGCACGTCGCCGACGAGGCCGACACCTCGCTGCGCTTCGACCAGGCCAACTGCTGGCCCGGCATGCTGCGCGTGGTGGCGCCCGACGACGCGCGCGCCGCGCTGCGCAGCTACGGCTTCCGCCGCGTGCGCTGCAACAACGGCAACGCCGCGATCGACCTGTAGCCGCCGCGCATTGCGCCCCCGCCCCGGCGGGACCACGTAGCGCGCACCCCACTCCACCGGAGCCCATCGATGCAACGACGCACGCTCGGAACCAACGGCCTCGACGTCTCCGCCCAGGGCCTCGGCTGCATGGGCATGAGCGCCTTCTACTCGGGCCGCGACGACGCCGAGTCGCTCGCCACGCTCGAGCGCGCCCTCGAGCGGGGCGTGACCTTCCTCGACACCGCGGAGATGTACGGCCCCTACACCAACGAGCAGCTGCTCGGGGGCTTCTTGAAGGGACGGCGGCAGCGGGTCGAGCTGGCCACGAAGTTCGGCATCCGCGTCGACCCGAACAACCCGGCGGGGCGCGTGCTCGACGGCTCGGCGGCCAACGTGCGCCGCTCGGTCGAGGGCAGCCTCCAGCGCCTCGGCACCGACGTGATCGACCTCTACTACCTGCACCGGGTCGACCCCAACACGCCCATCGAGGAGACCGTCGGCGCGATGGCGCAGCTCGTCGCCGAGGGGAAGGTGCGCCACCTCGGGCTCTCCGAGGCCGGTCCCGAGACCCTCGAGCGCGCCGCGAAGGTGCACCCCATCGCCGCCGTGCAGACCGAGTACTCGCTCTGGAGCCGCGACCCCGAGGACGCCGTGCTCGCCGCCTGCCGCCGCCTCGGCATCGGCTTCGTGGCGTACAGCCCGCTCGGGCGGGGCTTCCTCACCGGGCAGATCAAGCGCTACGAAGACCTCGCCGAGGACGACTACCGGCGCCACTCGCCCCGCTTCCAGGGCGAGAACTTCCAGAAGAACCTCGACCTCGTGGCGCGCATCGCGGAGATCGCGCGCGAGAAGGGCTGCACCGCCTCGCAGCTCGCGCTCGCGTGGGTCATGGCCCAGGGCGACGACGTGGTGCCCATTCCCGGGACGAAGCGCCGCGCCTTCCTCGACGACAACCTCGGGGCCAACGACGTCGTGCTCGACGCGGCCGAGCTCGCGCGCATCGACGCGGCCGCCCCGCCCGGCGCCGCCGCGGGGCTGCGCTACCCGGCCGCCATGATGGGTGCGATCGCGCGCTGAGGGGGCGGTGCGCGGCCGGCGCCCGCCGCTCAGCCGCGCGCGTTCATCGCCGCGAAGGCGGCGTCGAGCTCGGCGCGCGAGGCGAGGCGCCGCGCCTCCGACGACTGGTAGCCGAACTCCGGCGTGCCGCGCTGGAGGTGCGCGAAGGCGTCGTCGGCCCAGGCGTCGAGCGGCACGCCGAAGTCGTGCAACCCCTTGCCCCCGAGGTCGGTGTTCACCGCCGGGGGGACGATCTCGATGACGCCCACCTTGCCGGCGAGCTGGTGGCGCAGGCTGAGCGTGAAGGAGTGCAGCGCGGCCTTCGTCGCGCAGTAGGTGGGCATCGAGGCGAAGGGCGCGAAGGCGAGGCCCGAGGTCACGTTGACGACGAAGGGGTGGCGCGCCGTCACGAGGTGGGGCAGCAGCAGCATCGTCAGGTGCATCGGGGCGGCGAGGTTGATGGCGAGCTCGGCGGCGTGGGCGCTCCAGTCCTGCGGCTCGGTGAGCTTCGGCGGCCGCTGCTGGATGCCCGCGTTGTTGACCAGCACGTTGAGCTGCGGAAACTCCGCGACGACGCGGGCGGCGAGCGCGACGCGGCCGGCCTCGTCGGCGACGTCGGCCTCGATCGTGCGCAGGCCGTGGCCCGCGGCGACCTCGAGCTGGCTGCGGCGACGGCCGCAGACGACCACGGTGGCGCCCGCGCCGTGAAGGCGCGTGGCGAGCGCGAGGCCGATGCCCGAGGCGCCTCCGGTGATGAGGACGGTGCTGTGGGCGATGTCGATGGCGGGGGCGGTGTTCATGGTGGGCTCCTTCGGTGAGGGGGCCGAGGGTGCGCGCCGGCGGCGCGTTGCTCCAATGAAGAGCGTGACTCGCACTCATCACCCGGGTTTATGGATGGAGACCGCCCCGCGGGGCGCGGCGTCGGGGAGGATGATCGAACGGTCGCAGGCCTTGCCCGAGCGGTCGGACGCGCGTCCGGTGGGTGCCCTATCGTCGACGGGATGAACCTCTCACTGCACCGTTGGATGGTCGCGAGTCGTGCGAGCCGCGGCGCGCGCCTCGCGGTGCTGGCCTTCGCCGCGGTCGGCCACTACGCCTTCCTCGCGTCGCTCTGCGGCAACACACAGGAGGGTCCCTGGTACCCGCTGGCGCTGGCCGCGCCGAACGTGCTCGTCCTGGCGGGCTTCGCCTTCGCCCGTCCGCAGGCCGCCTGGCTGCGACCGGGCCCGACCTGGCTCGCCGTCGCGGGTTCGACCGCGGCGATCGGAGCGCTGGCCATCACCGGGGCGCGACCGGGCGGGAACCTCGCCTCGCAGGTCGCGGGCGGGCTCGTGTTGTGCGCTTGCGGCGGCGTCACGGGCGGGCTCCTGGGCGCGACCGTGGCGGTGCCGTTGAGCCGCGCGATCGAGCGCTGGCGGGCCGACCCCGCGCCCCGGCGCGCGCTCGACGTCTGGGCCACGCTCGCCTGCATGGCCGCGGTCTTCGCCGTGACCCGCCCGGTGCAACACCTGACCTGGGGCGAGACGCCCCTCCCGACGAACCACCCCGCGTTCGTCCGCGTCCTGGGAGCGCTCGACCTCGCCCTCGCCGCGCTCGCGCTGGCCATCGCGGCGGCGGTCTTCGCCCTCGACCTCGCGCTGCGCCGCACGATCGCGCGCGCCCACGCGGTCGCCCTCGACGGCCGCCCCGCGACCGACCCCGCCACGGCCAGCGCGGGCGGCGTCTCGCTCGCCACCATGCACGACGAGGAGCTGGTCGCGCTGGTGGGCACGCCCGGCGAGGCGAGCTACCGCGCGGCCGCGACCGGGGAGGTGCTGGCGCTGCTCCCGCGGGCGCCGCGGCTGTCATGGCGGCTCGTCGCGATGCCCTGCGTGGCGCTCGTCTGCGCGCTGGGGCTCGCGTGCTGCGACGCGGTCATCCGCGTGGGCCCCTTCCCCGACTGAGCGCGGCGGCGCCGTCGCCCGCTGACGCACGGGAGGTCGTCCGGTGCTGGAGAGAGGGGCGCGTCTTCGCGGGAGAGTGGCCGCCGCGCGAATTGAGGTCACCTACAAGCCGACGAGCGCGGCGAACTCGCGGCGGCGCGCGGGCAGGCCGTAGACCATCGGCAGGTCGCTGTCGGTGCGCCAGAACGTGTCCGACCGCGCGAGTACCTCCATCACGCGTCGCTCGTCCGCCGTGAGCGATCCGGCACTGGCGGGCTGTGCGATGGTGACGGTCGTGTCGGGGGCGCTGAACGACTTCGGTAAAGACTGGTCCCACGTGCCGAGGTACGGACCGCAGATGAACTCGACGTCGGGGCCGCGCTCCTCGCGCGTCCGCCAGTGCACTCCTGGAAGGAAGCGGTCCTCCTGATCTGGCCAGACGCCACTCCGATCCGATGGGATTGGATGGGCGAGCGAATGGACGAACACGAAAGGACGCGGCGGACACGCCGGACCGGCGAGACGCCAGTGAAACGCGAGCCACAGAATGGCGCCGCCGAGGTCGAACGCGCCGACGCGATCTCGCACCTCCGGGAACGCGCGGAGCAACGCGTCGAGGAGCAACGGCCTCCATGCCGTGGGTGTCCCTTCGAGGACCTCGTCGACGTAGAGGTCGGGCGCGTCGACCCCGCCACCCGGGCTCGCCGGCGCGACGAGACTTCGCACTACCGCGTCGACCCACACCGGGGCGGGCGGGTGCGCGACACTTTTCATCAGCCCGAAGCCGGCGCGCGCGGCGACCAGTGGGCTGGGGTCGTCGACGAAGGCCCGGAGTCGGGCGCGAATTTCCTCGTCGTCGGGGTCGACGAAGCGGCCGTAGTTCGCGAGCAGCTCGGCACGCGCCCCGGGGTCCTGCTCCGCGTCGAGGGCCGCCTCGAAGTCCGCCCGCACCGCCCGCAATCGCTCGGGGTACGCCGCCACGAGGCTCGCCGCCACCGCGCGCACCTCAGGTTCGGCCGCCGAGAGCAGCTCTACGTAGCGCGGGAAGCCGAGCTCCGCCGCGCGGATGCACCGCTCGCGAACCTCGGCCTCGCGCGTGATGCCCGCCGCGATCGCGTCGAGCAGACCGAGGACGAGCGAGAGGTTGTCCCCGCTCGTCACGCGCGTGAGGTTGATGAGGAAGGGCGCCGCTGCGGCGGACGCCTCGTCGACGCTGTCCTGGTTCGTGATCGACGCGTACAGCTCGCTCCACGTCCGGTCGTCGGCCTCGCCGCGCGCGATCTCGCGCAGGCGCCGCGGGGTGTCGATCGGGGGACCGCACGTGTGACGCAGACTCTCCCAGGGGACGTCGTCGAGGCCGGCCAGCGGGTCGTCCATGCCCGACGCTACCGCGCGGTGCGCCGCGCCGACGACACCGCCCTCGGGCCGTTGAGCGGCAGTACTACCGACGCCTCACCAACACCGATGCGAAGGCCCCGCTCCGTTCCGCCTGCCGCGTGGTGCGATTCAGCGGCCCGCGATAGCATTCGCGGGATTCGAGCATCGCCACGGATTCGAGGGAGGAAAGACAATGCCAGACACACGATTCGACCCGAAGGTCAATGGATACTTGTTCCAGAATGGATCGGTCCTCCCGCCGGGTTTGGCCGCGTTGGCCACTATCGCGACCGGCGGGATCTTCGGCGTGGGCGCGACCGTCGCGACGGGGCTCGCCACAGGCCTCGCGGGCGTCGGGGTCTGCGGAGGCATGAGCTGGTCGGCGCTCGACTTCTTCCACTACCAGGCCGAGCGGGTGCCGACGTACCAGAACAAGAACTTCCCGGGTGGCCTGCTCGCCAAGGGGTTTCGGCCTTCGCCGGGCAGCTCGACGCTCTACGACTACGTCTGGCGTCGCCAGATGGACAGCGTGAACGCGAACCTCGGCGGGTTCTTGCTCGCGCTCAGCCAGGTTCCGAAGACGAGCGAGAACTTCGAGGCGTACAAGAAGTGGATTGACCGGGGACAACCCGCCCCGCTCGCACTACCCACGAAGGGCGCCTGGGTGGGCGATGGCCACCAGGTCGTGGGCATCGGCTACCAGGAGTCGGGCGGCGTTCGGGACCTGATCATCTACGACAACAACTACCCGCGCTGGGTGTGCATGCTGCGCATCGAGCGCGACGACACGCTGCGCGAGTATCTGGCGCGACGTGTCGGCGGCGGCTGGGAGCCCGCCGACGCCACTGACGACGTCTGGAAGGGCTTCTGGATCGCCGACGGATACACGCCCGGGGCGCCTCCTTGGGACCTCGACGACCTCGCGCTCGTCGGCGACATCGTGTGCCCGATGGTGGTCGACGACGGCGCCGAATTCTCCGTGCTGTTCGACGTCGCGAACGTCGGTGAATTCGGCGTGGACCTCGGGGAGCTGGGCGTGCGGATACGCCCGGAGGGGCTCAACGTGGCGTGGCGCGTCGGGGCCTCGATGAAGGTCGGGCAGCCCCTCGACGTGGGCCGCACGCACAAGACCGAGATCAAGCTCTCGTTGCCCGCGGGGACCTACGAGATCGAGCCGGTGTTCTCGACCTTCGACGGCGACCCGATGCGGGCGCTCGGCGCGCGCAGGAGGGTCTCGTCGGTGGCGGGTTACCCGAAGAGCAGCGCGCTGCGGGTGCGCCCGGCGCGCGGCGCGTCGGTGGTCTCGACCGTGTACGGGGCGACGAAGTCGGCGCCCACCGTGATTGATCCGCAGAGGCCCTATGTGCGCGAGGTGAAGGAGTACCTGATCGACGCGAAGCTCGTCGTGGAGGACGACTACTACGGCGGCGGGACCTTCACGGGGACGATCGAGTCGGCGAAGGTGGCGCTCGATGGTGGGGCGCTGCGGAAGCTGGTGCTCACGTTCAGCGGCCGCACTGGCACGATCACCGCTGCCTACGACCCGATCGCGGGCCAGAAGGAGACCGGCTTCGAGGTGGTGGTCCGCGACTCGGCGAACGCGGCGTACCGGGCGCACCTCACGCTTCCGTGCGCGGACGAGTCGCGGGTGTCGTTCGTGCTGCACCCGGACCTGACGATTGACCCGTTCGGCCCCGGCCCGTTCAACGGGATCGACGTCTTCGGGGGCGGGCTGGGCCCGCGGGTCATCCGACCACGGCGCTGACGCGGGGCGAGCGGGGTGGCGGGCGCCAGCGGCAGCCGCCGAGGGTGCCCGGCGTCACCGTCGAGGCAGAGCCACTACCGACGTTTCCGTCAGGGATGTTGACCATCCTCCAAGGTGTCGCCGACCTGCGCGATCCTCGCGTGGCGGGCCGCTGCGACGAGCCGTTAACGCGCCGGGAAGTCCACACGAGTAGTCGAGCGCTCGATGGGCGACGAGGAAGGTGACCGTCATCCTTCGCGCAAGCGCCGGAAGGGCCGCGATCGTGCGGGCAATACGTCGATGAGCGGTTGTACCGTCGGAGCGTGTCCATCGCCGACGGTGACGCCATCGAAGTGGAGCCGCTCCCGCACGAGTACCCCGATAGCGCCGGCGCCTTCGCCTGGAACGGGCGCCTCATCGCGCGCGGCCTCTTCGACGGCCGCTGCGTCGTCTACCGCGACGGCGAGCGCGCGGTGGCGTGGCGCACCGAGCCCCTGGGTCGGCAGTCCTGCGGCGTCGCGTTCGCGGGCGATGACCTGCTTTGCCTGACGCTCGATGGCGGCGTCGGCGTCGACATCGACGGCGTGAACGACTGGGGTCATCGCCTCGTTCGCGTCGCCGCGGGCGCCGCCGTCGCCGACCGCGAACTGCGGCTCCCGCCCGGCAACTGGCAGCTGGTGCGCGGGCCCGTCCGGGGTCTGCTGGTGCTCTACGACACCAGCCAAGATCAGGGCCTCGTCGGCGTCGACGCCGCGTCGCTGACGATCGCGTGGCGGCTGCCCATCGAGACGCTGCACCACCTGCGCTGGACGCCGTCGGGCACGCTCACGGCGCTCACGCGACACGAGCCGCGGCGGTGCGTCGAGCTGGACGCCCGTCGGGGGACCGTGGTCCGCTCGGTCGCGCTCCCCGCGGGCTTCCGGTGTACCGCCGCGGCCGCGCTCCCCGACGGCCGCATGGTGCTCGGCGGCAGGCGCCTCGACGAGGCCGGCTACGTCGTGGCGACCTGGGCCTGGCGCGGCGAGGCCGACCCACGCTGGAGCGCCGCCCTCAACGACTGCTTCAGCGCCGATCGCCTCGCGCTCGCCGAGGAGGACGGCCAGTGCTGCGGCTACGACCTCGACGAGGTGGCCGACCTCGTGTCGAGCGACGACGGAGCGACCGTGCTGGTCGCGCTCGGCGGCGACGGCGACACGATGACCGCGTGCCACGGCGCCTGCATCGCGGGCGTGCTCGCGCTCGACGACGGCAGCTTCCGCGGTCGCCTCATCGACGACGAGGACGGCTGCACCGGCGCGCTCTCGATGTCACCCGGGAGCTGGCTCGTCGACTGCGGCGGCAAGCTACGGGTACTGCGCGTCCGGGGCTGAGCACCGTCGCAGCCGAACCTTCGACGCCCGGTCGGGACTACAGTCCGCCCATGCGTGCCGCCTCCTTCCTTGTCTGCGCCCTCGTCGCTTGTAGCTCCCGCGGAACCGTCGACGTCGACCCCCCGGTCGACGCGGCCACGCCTGCCGACAGCGTCGACGTTCTCGCGCCCTCGGACCTCGCCGCGCCCTCCGACCTGGCGGCGCCACCGGACCTCGGCGCGACGCCCTCCGACCGCCCTCCGGTGCTGGCCTGCACGCCCGGCGCGCAGGTCGCGTGCGCCTGCCTCGGCGGCGGTGGCGGCATCCAGGTGTGCAACGCGGACGGCACCGCGCTCGGCGCCTGCACCTGCCCCGACAGCGGAACCCCCGACGCCGGCACCGCTCGCGACGCCGGCACCGCTCGCGACGCCGGCGTCGCGACCGAACGCACCCTCGTCTTCGCCCACTCCGACGCGGTGCTCTACACCTTCGACCCGCGCTCCAACGCCGTCGCGCGCGTCGGCGCCCTCGCCTTCGCGAGCGGCGACCTCCACGACCACGTCATGAACGACCTCGCCGTCGACGCCGACGGCGTCGTCATCGGCAACACGCGCGACGCGCTCTACCGCATCGATCCCGCCACCGCCGCGTGCACCTTCATTGCGACGCTCGCCGCCGACAACATCGTCGGCCTGACCTTCCTCCCCGCGGGCGCCCTGCCGGGCAGCACCAGCGAGGTGCTCGTCGGAGGCGGCAGCAACGGCATCTACTGGCGCATCGACGTCGCCACCGGCGCCTCGACCCGCCTCGGGCAGCTCCGGCGCGGCGCGACCAGCTACGTGCTCTCGGGCGACCTCGTCTCCATCGTCGGCGCCGGAACCTTCGCCACCGTGCGCGCCTCCACCGCGGCGACGACCAGCAGCGATCAGCTCGCCAGCGTGAACCCCGCCACCGGCGAGCTGACGATCCTCGGGAGCACCGGCTTCGACCGCATCTTCGGCCTCGCGTACTACCGCGACACGCTCTACGGCTTCACGCGCGAAGGCGAGCTGCTCGCGATCGACGTCCGCACCGGCGTCGGCCGGCTGCTGTCGACGCCGGCGCCGCAGTTCTTCGGCGCGGGCGTCACCACGACGGCGCCCACCGCGCCGCCCTGAGCGGCCCGACGGCTCCATCGCCCGCCGAGCGAATACCGTTACGGGTATTCGCACTCCGACGACGCGCCGCCCGGGCCCGGCACGCAGGTGAGCGGCGCGGTGCAGTCGGCGTTGCTCGCGCAGGTCTTGAAGAGGCACACGCCGACGTTGTCGGCGTTCTCGCCGGCCTCGTCGTGGCTGACCTCCGGCGCGATGTGGGCCGAGTCGTCGGGGCAGCGCGGGGTGACGGCGACGTTGACGAGGCTGCCGCACTGACCCTGCGTCTCCACGTCGGTCATCTGGAAGCAGATGCCGCGGCACTGGCGGTTGGCCGGGGGATCGCCGCTCTCGACGGTGGGGTCGCAGGGCTCGCCGTCGGCGCGCGCGGTCATGTCGGCGGCCTCGCCGCACTCGCCCGTGCGCAGGTTGCACGGGTCGCTGCCGCACTGGCTGTTGGCGGTGCAGAACACGTCGCAGCCGACGGCGTCGGGCTCGAAGCCCTCGTGGTTGTACGCCCAGCCGGTGCAGACCTGGCCCTCGCGGCACGCGTTGGCCGTGCCGGCGCGCGCCGTGGGGTTGCACGTGCGGGTGCAGTAGCCGTTCGTGTCGCCGAAGGCGAGGCAGGTGCTGCCGGCGCCGCCGCACTGCTCGCGCTCGCGCACCTGGTTGGCGTTGTTGGCGCAGTCGGCGGAGCAGAAGCCGCCGGGGATGTCGGTGTCGCAGCCCAGCACCCCGCCGCACTCGCTGTCGTCGGCGCAGGTGAGGCCCGCGCGCGAGGGACCGGCGTCGG
>JAQBQI010000075.1 GCA_028287085.1 Myxococcaceae bacterium | reverse complement strand
GAGGCTCGTCGCGAACGAATCGGGCCACGGGGCCACCGCCGCGAGCTTCACGGTGACGGGCTCGGGCGGCGGCGGCAGCGAGGCCAGCGCCGCGCGGCGCCGGTGGAAGAGCGCCTCGGTGACGGCCTCGTAGAGCGACCCGCTGGGGGGGTACGAGCGCCCGCCGCGCCCCTTCGGCGCCGGGGGCGGCGCACCGAATCTCCACGTCGTGAAGCGCGAGGGCTGCGAGGGCGACGGCTGCGCCCAGCTGCGGATCGCCCCGCCCGCGCGGCGCATCCGGCGCTGCCACGGCGAGAGCACGGTGGGCGCCTCCGGGTCGAAGAAGGCGCCGGCCAGCGTGCCGGGCGCGGGCACCGGCGCGAAGCGGCCGCGGTGGTCGGCCGTGGCCTTGGTGGCGTTGGCCAGGACGATCGCCGAGCGGTCGGGCATCGGCTGGGCCGAGGCGCGCACGGCCTCGCGCTCGCGCTTCACCTTCGTGGCCGCGACCACCGACATGAACTGCGCGAGCTCGCGCTGCGTGGCGACGTCGTGGCGGAAGGCCCCCTCGATGGCCGCGGCGAAGGCCGCCGCCGTGGGGAAGCGCTCGTCGGGGTCGAAGGCCAGCGCCTGCCGGCAGATGGCGTCGAGCGAGGCCGGGAGCTTCGGGGCGACCTCGGCGAGCGGGCGGTAGTCCTCGCGCGCGAGCCGCGAGATGGCGGCGCCCTCGCGCATCGGGAGGCAGCGGCGCAGGGTGAGCGTCTCCCAGAGCGTGACGCCCATGGAGTAGACGTCCGAGCGGCGGTCGACGGCGAGGCCGCGCAGCTGCTCGGGGGACATGAACGGGAGGTTGCCCTTCACCATGCCCACGGCCGTGACGCCGCGGCGCGAGGCCGCGCGCGCGATGCCGAAGTCGACGAGCCGCGCCACGCCGTCGACGCCGACCAGCACGTTGAGCGGCGAGACGTCGCGGTGGATCAAGCCCAGCGGCGCCCCGTCGATGCCGCGCAGCTCGTGGGCGGCGTCGAGGCCCGCGAGCGCGTCGAGGATGATGCGCAGCGCGACGCCCACGGGGATCGTGCGGTGGAGCGAGCTGGCCGCCGCCTGCACGGCGTAGAGGGTGTCGCCCTCGACGTAGTCCATCACCATGAAGGGCTGCGGGCCGTCGGCGCCGAGGTCGAGAATGGCCGCGGCGTTGGGGTGATGCAGCCGCGCCGCCAGCCGCGCCTCGTCGAGGAACATCTCCACGAACTCCTGGTCGGCCGAGAGCTCGCGGTGCAGGATCTTCATCGCCGCGAGGCGCTCGAAGCCGGCGCTGCCGACGCTGCGCACGAGGTGCACCGTGGCCATGCCGCCGCGCCCGAGGGGGGCGAGGAGCTCGTAGCGTCCGACGCGGCCGGCGGGGGTCTCGTCCCTTCGATCAGCGGGCTCGATGTCCATGGCGGTCTCCTCCAGGGGCGGTGGCAGGGGACACCGTAGCGGGCCGACCCGGGGCTCTTCAATGTACGAATTGGCCTCGATTCGCGGTGATTCGCGC
The DNA here is from genome assembly GCA_028287085.1 of Myxococcaceae bacterium. Taxonomy (GTDB): domain Bacteria; phylum Myxococcota_A; class Polyangia; order Polyangiales; genus SCUS01. Next base: position 7,969 of record JAQBQI010000075.1, on the reverse strand, counting down.
ACAGTTTGGGGGCGCGTCGGGCCGCGTCGGGGAAGCACGTACGGTGGCGCCAGACTTTCCCGCTGAAGCTTCTGCCGCGCCGCGGCGGTCATCGTCCGCGGCCGCGTCTTCACCCGAGTAGTTGCGGCAACTTTGAGCAATGGCGGTCGCGGGCCGCAGGTCGCAGAGAAAAGTGCAGTGGGATGTTGAGCGTCGTCAACTGAGGGAGTAGTCCTCCGTTCAATGAATCATGATTCAGAAATTGCCACTCCGGCTACAAGCCTTCGAGATCGTCTCAAGGTGATGACGAGCGGGGCCATTCTGGACGCGGCGGAGGGGGTCTTCGCCGAGCAGGGTTTGCAGGGCGCCCGCATGGAAGACATCGCGGTGCGCGCGGGCGTCGCCGTGGGCACGCTCTACAACTACTTCAGCGACCGCCAGACCCTGCTCGCGGCGCTGCAGGCGTCGCGCGAGCAGCAGCTCTTCGGGCTCATCGACGCGGCGCTCGCGGCCGAGGGCGACCCCGCCTTCGAGGCGCTGCTCACCCGCACCCTGCGCGCGCTGCTCGGCCACTTCGACGCGCACCAGGCCTTCTTCGGAATGCTGGTGCAGGGCGACTCGGGCCCCGAGCGCGCCGAGGTCATGTGCGCCGTGCGCCGCACCGTCGGCGAGCTCTTCGCGCGCTTCGACCGGCTGATGGCGCGCGGGGTCGACGCGGGCGTGCTGCGGCCGGCCGACGCGCCCCTCTACGCCGCCGCGGTCTTCGGGCTGCTCAAGGGCGTGGCCCTCCAGGAGCACATCACCAGCGCGGCGGCCGGCGTCGCCGAGCGCGCCGAGACCGTCGCGCGCCTCTTCCTCGACGGAGCCCGCGCGCGGTGCCCGTCGGTCACGACCTCTCCCGTCCCCACCAATCCCTCGCCGAAGGACACCCCATGAGTCTACCCCGCCTCTCCGCTCCCACCGGTCGCCTCGGCGTGCTGATGCCCGGAATGGGCGCCGTGGCCACGACCACCATCGCGGGCATCATGCTCGCGCGCCGCGGGCTCGGGCAGCCCGTCGGGTCGCTCACCCAGCTCGGCACGCTGCCGCTGCAGCGCCGCGGGGCCACCACCGAGGTCGCGCTGCGCGAGGCGGTGCCCCTCGCGGGCCTCGACCAGCTCGTCTTCGGGGGGTGGGACCTCTTCCCCGAGAACGCCCTCGAGAGCGCCGCCCACGCCGAGGTGCTGAGCGAGAAGCACCTCGGGCTCGTGGCCGAAGAGCTGCGCGCGGTGAAGCCCATGCCCGCGGTGTTCTACCCGGAGTACGTGAAGCGCCTGCACGGCACGCACGTGAAGACGGCCCCCTCGAAGGCCGACATGGTCGCGCAGGTGCGCGACGACATCCGGCGCTTCCTGCGCGACAACGGCTGCGACCGCGCGGTCGCCGTGTGGTGCGGGTCGACCGAGGTCTACCGCGAGGCCTCGGCGGTGCACCAGTCGATCGAGCGCTTCGAGGACGGCCTCGCCCACGACTCGCCCGAGATCTCCAACTCGCAGATCTACGCGTGGGCGCTGCTGCAGGAGCGCGTGCCGATGGCCAACGGGTCGCCCGGCCTCACGCTCGACTTCCCCGCGATGTACGAGCTCGCGCGGCTGCGGGGCGTGCCCATCGCGGGCAAGGACTTCAAGACCGGCCAGACCCTGATGAAGACCATCATCGCGCCGGGCCTGAAGGCGCGGATGCTCGGCCTGCGCGGCTGGTACAGCACCAACATCCTGGGCCACCGCGACGGCGAGGTGCTCGACGACCCCGACAGCTTCAAGTCGAAGGAGGTCTCCAAGCTCGGCGTGCTCGAGAGCATCCTCGGCAAGGCCGCGCAGCCCGGCCTCTACGGCAACGTGAGCCACAAGGTTCGCATCGACTACTACCCCCCGCGCGGCGACCAGAAGGAGGGCTGGGACAACATCGACCTCTTCGGGTGGCTCAACTACCCGATGCAGATGAAGATCAACTTCCTCTGCCGCGACTCCATCCTGGCGGCGCCGATCGTGCTCGACCTCGCGCTGCTGCTCGACCTCGCGAGCCGCGCCGGCATGAGCGGCATGCAGGACTGGCTGGGCTTCTACTTCAAGGCCCCGATGAGCGCGCCCGGCACCACCGCCGAGCACGACCTCTTCGTCCAGCAGGTGCGGTTGCACGACGCGCTCCGGCGCATCGCGCGGGAAGAAGTGTGACCGCCGTGCGCACCCTCCGCGTCGCCGTCGTCGGCTACGGGTTCATCGCCTCGCGCGGCCACGTCCCGGCCTTCCTCCAGTCGGGCGGCGCGGGCGACGCCGCGCGCTTCGAGGTCGCCGCGGTGGCCGACGTCACCCCGGCCCGCCGCGCGCTGGCCGCCGCCGCGCTGCCCGGCGCGCGCGTCTACGCCGACTACCTGACCATGCTCGACCGCGAGGCCGCGGAGCTCGACTTCGTGGTGGTCGCGGTGCCGCCCTCGCTGCACGCCGAGGTCGCCCGCGCGGCGCTCGCCCGCGGGCTGCACGTGCTCTGCGAGAAGCCCCTCGCGCGCTCGACCGAGGAGGCGCTCGGGATGATCTCCGCCGCGCAGGAGGCGCGGCGGGTGCTCTTCCCCTGCCACAACTACAAGCACGCGCCGGTCGTGAAGGCGGTGCGCGCGCTGCTCGACGAGGGCGCCATCGGCGAGGTCAACCTGGTGACGCTGCACACCTTCCGCAGCACCCACGCCAAGGGCGTCGCGGAGTGGAACCCCGACTGGCGCCGCCAGCGCGCCTGGTCGGGCGGCGGCATCGGGATGGACCACGGGAGCCACACCTTCTACCTCGCCTTCGACTGGCTCAAGAGCGCGCCGCGCGCGGTGTCGGCGCGCACGCTCACCGCGGCGGGCCAGGACACCGAGGACAACCTCTCGTGCTCGGTCGACTTCGACCACGGCGTCGCCACGGCCCACCTCACCTGGACGGCCGGCGTGCGCAAGGTGATCTACACCCTGCACGGCGACCGCGGCGCGATCCGCGTCGAGGACGACGCCGTCGAGCTCTCGATCAAGACCAGCGGCCCCGAGGGCGACCGCTGGACCCAGTCGCAGCGCCTCGTCTCCTCGTCGTGGATGGACGCGTCGCACACCGCCTGGTTTCGCGCGCTGCACCAGCAGTTCGCGGGCTCGGTCGAGCGCGGCGAGTTCGTCGGCCCCGAGCTGCGCGAGTCGCTCCAGTGCGTGTCGCTCATCGAGGCCGCCTACGCCTCGGCCGCGGCGCGCGGCGCCGAGGCCTTGCTCCCGCGCCAGGCCGCGTGATGGTCGACCTCGCCTGCTCGGTGGCGCTGCTCGGGCTCATCGCCCTGGCCGCGCTCGCCTACGGGGCGCACGCGCTGCTGCACGGCCGCGCGCGCTACCGCCGCGTCGAGCGCGACGGCGGCAGCGCGCTCTTCAACCAGGGCGCGATGTCGGCCGGCTACTGGGCGCTGCAACCCCTCGGCGACGCGCTCGGCCGCCTCGGCGTGACGCCCAACATGATCAGCCTCGCGGGCCTCGCGCTCGGCCTCGCCGCCGCCGTCGCGCTGGGCCTCGGCCACTTCGGCGTGGCCTCGGTGCTCGTCGTCGTGGCCTCGGTGAGCGACGCCCTCGACGGCATGGTCGCCCGCGCCACCGGCGTCGCCTCGGACTCGGGCGAGGCCCTCGACGCGAGCGCCGACCGCTACCAGGAGTTCGCCTTCCTCGCGGCCGTGACGGTGCACTACCGCGCCGACGTCGGCTGGATGCTGCTCGCCCTCGCGGCGCTCCTCGGCTCGGTCATGACGAGCTACGTGACCGCCAAGGCCGAGGCCCTCGGGGTGGAGGTGCCGCGCGGGTCGATGCGCCGGCCCGAGCGCGCGCTCTACCTCTCCTTCGGCGCCCTGCTCACCCCCATCGCCGCGGCCCTCTTCGCCGGGCGCGCCCCGTGGATCACGCAGTCGCCCATGCTCGCCGCGCTCGCCGTCGTCGCCCTCGTGGCCAACGTCTCCGCGGTGCGCCGCCTGCGCGCGCTGATGAACACCCTCGACGCGCGGCGCCCCCCGTCGAAGCCCGCCCGCCGCGACTCGCTCGGCCGCACCCTCGGCCGCCACCAGCTCGGCTCGGTCGCCGCGACGCTCGTCGACTTCGGCACCCTCGCGGCCCTGGTCGAGCTCGCCGGCGTGAGCCCCGTCGCGGGCACCGCCCTCGGCGCCCTCGCCGGCGCGGTCACCAACTTCACCCTCGCGCGCCGCTGGATCTTCCGCGACCACGCCGGCACCGCCGCCGCCCAGGCCCTGCGCTACGCGGTGGTCTCGGGCGCCAGCCTCGGGCTCAACACCCTCGGCGAGTACCTGCTCGTCACCCGACTCGGCGGCCACTACCTCGCCGCCCGCGTCGTCGTCGCCGTCGCCGTCAGCCTCCTCTGGAACTTCCCCATGCACCGTCGATTCGTCTTCCCCCGCGCCGCGGAGGCGACGTGAGCCGCGCGCCCTCGCACCCCGCCGACCAGCGGCCCGAGCTCGTCACCGCCGTGCCCGGCCCCCGCAGCGCCGCCCTGCGCGCCCGCGAGGACGCGCACCTCGCCCCCGGCGTGCAGGGCTACGCCGTGATGGCGGGCATCGCCGTCGACCGCGCGGTCGGCAGCGCGATCACCGACGTCGACGGCAACACCTTCCTCGACGTCATCGGCGGCATCGGCGTCAACGCGCTCGGGCACTCGCACCCCAAGGTGGTCGAGGCGATCCAGGGGCAGGTGGCGCGGGCCGCGGTGGGGTCGCTCACCGCGGAGGCGCGGGTCGAGCTCGTCGAGCGCGTGGCCGAGCACGCGCCGGCGAAGAAGCTCCACCGCTTGCAGCTCTACTCGGGCGGCGCCGAGGCGGTCGAGAGCGCGCTGCGCCTCGCGCGCTGCCACACCGGGAAATACGAGATGGTGAGCTTCTGGGGGGCGTTCCACGGCAAGACCCACGGGGCGCTCTCGCTGATGGGCTCGACCTTCAAGGAGGGCCTCGGTCCGATGGTGTCGGGCTCGCACCTCGTGCCCTACGCGGACTGCTACCGCTGCCCGATCAAGCTCAAGCCCGAGAGCTGCGACCTCGCCTGCCTCGACGTCGCGCGCAAGCACGTGAAGGCCGCCTCGGCGGGCGCCGTCGCCGCCGTCATCGTCGAGCCGATGCAGGGCACGGCGGGCAACGTGATTCCGCCCGACGCGTGGCTGCGCGGCGTGGCCGACTTCGCGAAGGAGCTCGGCGCCCTGCTCATCGCCGACGAGATGATCACCGGCTTCGGCCGCACCGGCACCTACTGGGGCGTCGCGCACAGCGGCGTCACGCCCGACATCGTGACGATGGGCAAGGCCTTCGGCGGGGGCTTCCCCCTGAGCGGGCTGCTCACCACCGACGAGATCGCGCAGGCGAAGCCGTGGTCGGCCCCGTCGGGCTCGTCGTCGAGCTACGGGGGCAACCCCCTGGGCGCGGCGGCGGGCGCGGCCGCGCTGCGGGCCATCGACGAGGAGGGCCTCGTCGAGAACGCGCGGGTCGTGGGCGAGGTGCTGCGCGCCGAGCTCGCGCCCTTCGTCGAGCGCTACCCCTTCGTCGGCGAGGTGCGGGGGCGCGGGATGTTCCTGGCGATCGAGCTGGTGAAGGACAAGGCCACGCGCGAGCCGCTGCCGACGAGCGTCACGCGGGCGATCTTCGACCTCTGCGTGCAGCGCGGGCTGCTCGCGATGACCTACGCGCCGCGCGTGCGCCTGCAGCCCGCGCTCACCCTCGACGCCGCGACCGCGCGCAACGCCGCGGGCCTGCTGCGCGAGGTCTTCGACCGCGTCGCCGAGACGGGCCTCTGGCAGCGCGCATGACCGCCGACGACCCCGCGTTGCCCGCCTTCGCGCGGCACCGCCTCTTCCCCTGGATCGCCGCCGCCCCCTTCGTGCTCTGGCCGCTCTACATCCTGTCGCGGGGCGAGGTGCGCTGGGAAATGATCGCCGTGATGGTGCTCGTGCCGCTGATGGCGTTCACGCGCCGCCGGCTCTTCGCGGGCCTGCTCCCGGTGGGCCTCGTGGCCTTCCTCTACGACGCGATGCGCTTCGTGAAGAACGTCGGGCTCAGCCCCGAGCGCGTGCACGACTGCGACCTGCGCGCGGCCGAGGTCGCCCTCTTCGGCGTCTCCGTCGACGGCGGCCCCATGGGCACCCTCCACGACGTCTTCCAGGCCCACCCCAACGTGGCCCTCGACGCCCTCTGCGCCGTCCCCTACGGCACGTACATCTACACGATCCTCGCGGCCGCGATCTTCCTCTACCGCCGCGATTTCCGGCGCCTCCAGCGCTTCACCTGGACCTTCTTCCTCCTCAACGTCGCGGGCTTCATCACCTACCACGTCTACCCCGCGGCCCCGCCCTGGTACTTCCACGCCCACGGCTGCGCGGTCGACCTCGCCGCGCGCGCGAGCGCCGGGCCCAACCTCGCCCGCGTCGACGCCCTGCTCGGCGTCGACTATTTCCGCGGCTTCTACGGCCGCTCGAACGACATCTTCGGTGCCGTCCCCTCGCTGCACGTCGCCTACCCCACGCTGCTCGCGCTCGAGACCTGGCCCTACCTCAACCGCCCGATGCGCGTCGTCGCCGTCGCCTACGCCGCGCTCATGTGCTTCGCCGCCGTGTACCTCGACCACCACTGGGTCATCGACGTGGTCGTGGGCCTCGCCTACGCCGCCGCGCTGCTCGCCCTGGTGCGCCGCGCCTTCCGCCCCCCAGCCCCGGTACCCGTCCCATGATCCAGCACCCGCCGCCGTCTCCCTTCTTCGCGCGCGTCGCGCGGGCGCAGGTCGCCCGCGCCCCCCTCGTCGCCCTCCTCGCCCTCGCGCTCACCCTCGCGCTGCTGCCCCTCGTGCGCCGCCTCGAGCTGCACAGCGACTGGATCGAGCTGCTCCCGCGCAACGCCCCCAGCGTGCGCGACCTGCGCGACGGCCAGCGCCGCGTCGGCGGCCTCTCGACGCTCACCCTCATGCTCGAGTCGCGCGACACCCCCGCGCTGCGCCGCTACGCCGCCGACGTCGCCGGGCGCCTGGAGTCGCTCCCCCCCGCGCTGCGCGTGCGCCGCGTGCAGTGGAACGTCGGCGACTACCAGCGCTTCGTGCGCGACCACCGCTACCTCTACGTGCCGCTCGCCGACGTGACGCGCGCCCGCGACGAGCTGCGCCGGCGCATCGAGTACGACCGCGCCAGCGCCATGCCCGGCTACGTCAACCTCGACGACCCGCCCGAGTCGGCCGACGCCCTCGTGGCCCGCGCCCGCGCGCAGATGAACCGCCTCGAGACGGAGTCCGAGCACTTCCCGGGCGGGTTCTTCCTGCACCCCGACGGGCGGCACCTCGCGATCTTCCTGCGCGTCGACCTCCAGGGGGGGGACGCCTCGCGCGCGGGCGAGCTCGTCGCGCGCGTGCGCCGCGAGGTCGCCGCGCTGCCGGCGGCGGGCTACGCGCCCGACCTCACGGTGTCGCTCGCGGGCGACCTGCTGGTCGCGCTCACCGAGCACGACGCCATCGAGCGCGAGCTCGTCGTCGCCACGCTGCTCACCATCGGCCTCTGCGTGCTGGCGATCCTCGGGCTCTTCCGCCGGCCGCGCGCGGTGCTGCTGCTGGGCGGGGCGCTGGTCGTGCCGGTGGTGGCGACCTTCGCGCTCGCGCGGCTGACGGTGGGCAACCTCAACACCTCGACGGCCTTCCTCGGCAGCATCGTGATCGGCAACGGGATCAACCCCGGCATCGTCTGGCTCGCCCGCTATTTCGAGGAGCGCCGCGCGGGCCGCGACGTCGAGGGCGCCATCGGCGCGACCCACGAGGGCGCCTGGGCCGGCACCTTCACCGCCTCGCTCGCGGCGTCGCTCGCGTACGGCTCGCTGGTCGTCACCGACTTCCGCGGCTTCCGCGACTTCGGGATCATCGGCGGCACCGGCATGGTCATCTGCTGGGTGCTCACGCTGGCGGTGCTCCCGTCGCTCGCGTCGC
>JAQBQI010000072.1 GCA_028287085.1 Myxococcaceae bacterium | reverse complement strand
TCGCGCGCCGCAAGGGCCGCGTGCCCACCGCCGCGCTGCGCGACGCCGTGCAGATCGTCCTCTCCGAGCGCGACGACGCGGGCGTCGCCGACCAGGCCGTGCTCTCGCCGCGCACCTGGCGCATCGCCGACCTGCCCACCAAGCACGCGATGCTGGTGGCGGGCCTCGGCTGGGGCAACCTGCCCGAGCACGCCGCCCGCGACGACCTCGCGCGCGGCCGCCTCGTCGCGATCCGCCCCGCCGACTGGGGCGACGACGAGCACACGCTCCGCCTCTCGGCCGTGCACCGCGCCGACGCCCCCTTCGGGGCCGCCCACCGCTGGGTGCTCGCGCGGCTGCAACAGCTCTGCGCCCGCGACTTCGCGCCTGCCCCCAAGGCGAAGAAGCCCCGCGGCTGATCCGCCTCGCGAGCCGTGGTCACCGCGCTCGCGCAGGGGGGCCGGGGGGGCCGGGGGTGCGTTGGAGAAAAACCGCAAGGGCGCAAGGGTCGCAAGGAGCAGAAGGAAGACCCGAAGATGGGTCAGGAGTCTGAAGCTCACCCTGCGTCGGTCAGCACCATCACCATCACTCCCTTCTGCTCCTTGCGACCCTTGCGCCCTTGCGGTTTTTTCTCCAACGCACCCCCCAACCGCGACGTGACCCGACGCCCGAACCCATCTCCCCGATCGATGGATGGCATCACCATTTCGCCGATTCCCATGATGGCGCGGGGTCGCCATGCTTCCCGTCGACCGAAGAAGGAGGTCACCCGATCATGATGACGATGCGACCCGCCGCCGAGCGCGGCCACGCCCAGCACGGCTGGCTCGACAGCTTCCACACGTTCTCGTTCGCCGACTACTACGACCCGGCGCACATGGGGTTCCGCGCGCTGCGCGTGATCAACGAAGACCGCGTGCAGCCCAAGCAGGGCTTCGGCACCCACCGCCACCAGAACATGGAGATCGTCTCCTATGTGCTCGACGGCGGCCTCGAGCACCGCGACTCCATGGGCACCGGCTCGGTCATCCGCCCCGGCGACGTGCAGCGCATGAGCGCCGGCACCGGCGTCGCGCACAGCGAGTTCAACGCCTCGCAGACCGACGCGGTGCACTTCCTCCAGATCTGGCTGCAGCCCGCGCAGGCCGGCATCGCGCCGGGGTACGAGCAGAAGACCTTCACGGCCGCGGAGAAGCAGGGCCGCCTGCGCCTCGTCGCCTCGCCCGACGCCCGCGACGGGAGCGTGACGATCCACGCCGACGCGCGGCTCTACGCGGGCCTCTTCGCGGCGGGCGAGCGGGCCACGCTCGACCTCGCGGCGGGGCGCCACGCCTGGGTGCACGTCGCCCGCGGCAAGGCGCGGGTCAACGGCCGGGAGCTCGGGGCGGGCGACGCCGCGGCGCTGTCCGACGAGGCCGCGGTGACCGTCGAGGGCGTCGACGGGGCCGAGGTGCTGGTCTTCGATCTGGCGTAGCCGCCGGGGCCCCGGGCCGCCGAAGCCCTTACCGCCGCCCCGATGTTGCAGTAGGACGGGGGCCGATGAGCGAGGCATCGCGAGAGGTCGCGCGGGGGGGGTGGGCGGAGCGCGCCTTCTCCCGTCCCGTCGAGGGGGGCAGCCAGCGGTGGTGGTACGGCGCCGTCGCCCTGCTGGGGCTCGCGCTCGCCGCCTGGCACGCGCGCTCGCTCGGGCGGCCGGTCTTCCCCGTCGACGACGCGTACATCACGCTGCACAACGCCCTCGCCCTCGGCGCGGGCCGCGACCCCAACTTCGCCGGCGTCTCGCCGCTGGTGGGGGCGACGAGCAGCGCGCACCTCGCCTTCGTCGCGCTGCTCTGCCTCGCGCTCCCGCCGCTGTGGGCCCTCTTCGCCGCGGCCTGGCTGGCGGCGATCGCCTACGCCCTCGGCGTGCTGCGCATGGCCTTCCTGCACCGCGCCTCGCCGCTGCAGAGCGTGCTGCTGCTGCTCGCGGCGGTGGTCGTGGGGCGGGTCCCGCACCAGCTGATGAACGGCCTCGAGACCGGGCTCACGCTCGCCGCGATGGTCTGGACCCTCAACCTCGCCGACGAGCCCGGGCGCCGGCGGGCGGCGGCCGTCGCGTGCGGCGTGCTCCCCTTCCTGCGGCCCGAGCTCGGGGCCTTCTCGGCGCCCGTGCTGCTCGTCGTGATGCTGCGTCGGCGGCGCGACGACCCGTCGACGTCGCCCCTGCGCGGGGCGGCCGAGTCGCTCGCGCTCGCCCTCCTCGGCGCGCTGCCGTGGCTGCTCTGGAACCGCCTCGGCGTCGGCGCCTTCCTCCCGTCGACCGTGCTCGCCAAGCGGGCCTTCTTCTCCGAGGGCTGCCTGCCGCCCGCCGTGAAGTGGGACTGGATCAAGGGCTCGATCGCCGACTTCCTCCGGCAGGTCGGCGTGCTCTCGCGGGCGCTGCTGCTGGGCCTCGTGTCGCCCCTCGGCCGCACCGGCCTGCTGCTCCTCGCCGCGCTCGCGCTCGCCTACTACGCGAACTTCCCGGGGGCCCTCGGCCACTACGAGCACCGCTACCTGTACGTGCTGATTCCCCCGATGCTCTACGCCGTCGCCGCGTGCTTCGAGCACCGCTCGGCGCTGCTGCGGGGCGGGGCGACCGCGCTGCTGCTGCTCTCCGTCGAGCAGTCGTCGTGGGAAGTGCGCGACCGCTGGCAGCAGTACCTCAACAACCGGGCCTTCACGGCCGCCGAGCTGGAAGGCGTCGCGAGCTTCTGCCGGCACAACCTCCCGGCCGGGTCGCGGGTGCTGCTGCACGACGTCGGCTACATGTCCTGGGGCACCGCCTTCCAGCTGGTCGACTTCGTCGGGCTCAAGTCCCCGTCGAGCGCCGTGCTCCACCAGTCGATGACCTGGCCGACCTGCGGCGCCCGCCGCGGCGAGGCGATCCACCTGATCGCCACCCGCGAGCACCCCAACTACCTCGTCGTGCTCAACGGCTGGGACCGCATCTACCGCTTCAGCGACAGCCTGCGCGCCCGCGGCTGGGGCCTCACGAGCCTGCGGCCGCCCGACGTGGCCTACAGCGTCTACCGCCTCACGCCGCCGCCGGACGGCCCCGCGCCCCGCTGATTCGCGCGGCCGGAAATGGCCATCGCGCCCGCGCCGCGCGGCCTACGCTGCGGCCATGCTCGACGAAGCCGCCGCGCTCTACAGCGCCCTCGAAGCCCGCGACGCCCGCTTCGACGGGGTCTTCTTCGTGGGCGTCACCTCGACGGGCATCTACTGCCGCCCGGTCTGCACCGCGAAGACCCCGAAGGCCGCCAACTGCCGCTTCTTCGGGAGCGCCGTCGCGGCCGAGCGGGCGGCCTTCCGCCCCTGCCTGCGCTGCCGCCCCGAGCTCGCGCCGGGCAGCGCCCCGGTCGACGACGCCCGCCGCGTCGCCGGCCTCGTGGTGCAGCGCATCGAGGAGGCCATGCTCGACGGCGACGCGGGCCTCGACGCCATCGCGGCGCAGTTCGAGCTCAGCGCGCGGCAGCTGCGGCGCATCGTGCGCGACGAGCTCGGCGTCTCGCCGATGGAGCTCGTCTCCACGCGGCGGCTGCTGCTCGCCAAGCAGCTCCTCACCGACACGGCGCTGCCCGTCATCGAGGTCGCCCACGCGAGCGGCTTCGGCAGCCTGCGGCGCTTCAACGACGCCTTCCTCAAGCGCTACGGCATGGCCCCGACCCGCCTGCGCCGCGCCGACGCCGCGCGGGCCGCGCCCGCCGACACCTTCACGCTACAGCTCGCCTACCGCCCGCCCTACGACTGGGACGGAATGCTCGCCTTCCTCGGCGCCCGCGCCCTCGCCGGGGTCGAGTCGGTGGCCGATGACGCCTACCGCCGCACCGTGCGCCTCGGCGCGCACCGCGGCTGGATCGCCGTGCGCCACGCGCCCGCCCGCCGCGCGCTGCTCGTCGAGGTGAGCCACGCGCTGACGCCCGCGCTGCCGGCGCTGCTCGGCCGGCTGCGGTCGATCTTCGACCTCACGGCGCGGCCCGACGTGGTGGCCGCGCAGCTCGCGGGCGACCCCCGCCTC
>JAQBQI010000071.1 GCA_028287085.1 Myxococcaceae bacterium | reverse complement strand
GAGGCGCCGCGGGAGCATCGGAGGCGCGCCCCGCTTGACCTTCTTCTTCTTGATGGAGACCCCGGTGGAGGCCTCCTCGACCGCGGGGGCCGCGGCCACCGGCGCGACGGGCGCGGCCGCCTTGGCGGGCTTCGCGGCCGGGGCGGGCTTCGCCCTGGCCGCGGGCTTCGCGGCCTTGACCGCGGGCTTCGGCTTCGCCTTGGCCGCGGGCTTCGCCTTCGCCGCGGGCTTCGCGGACTTCGCCGCCGGCTTGGCCTTCGCGGGCTTCGCCTTCGCCGCGGCCTTCGCCGGCTTGGCCTTCTTCGCAGGAGCGGGACGGGCCTTCACCGTGGGCTTTCCGCGCTTCGCGCTGCTTGCCTTTGCCTTCGCCATGGAACTCTCCACACCGATCCCCATCACAAGAATTCAACGAGAACCGCGGATCGCGACGGCCTCGGCGGTGCCATAGCACTGTCGCATTCGCGCCGTCCACCATCGGCCAAGCGCGTCAAGGGACTTCCTGACGATTTCGTCTGTCAAGAAAATAGTCGGGTGGCTGCGCGGAAGCGGGGCGAAAAAGCGCTCGCGCGGGCGCTTGTCGCGGGGGGGTGAGAGACACCACACTCCCGCGCTCTCGAAGGCCCTGCGCTCGAATGGTGAGCGTAGAAGGGGCCGCGGTCGCGATGAAGGAGTCTGGTGAATGAGTCATCCCATCCGAAGGGTCGCCGTGCTGGGCGCAGGGGTCATGGGCGCGGGAATCGCTGCGCACCTCGCCAACGCGGGCGTGGAGGTGCTGCTGTTGGACATCGTTCCGCCGAACCTGACGGAGGCGGAGAAGGGTGACCGGGCGGCGCGCAACCGCTTCTCGCAAGGCGGCTTCGACAAGGCGCTGAAGTCGCGGCCGGCGTCGTTCTTCCACCCGTCGCGCGCGACGCTGGTGTCGGTCGGCAACTTCGACGACGACCTCGCGAAGGTGAAGGACGTCGACCTCATCATCGAGGCCGTCGTCGAGAACATCGACATCAAGCGCAAGCTCTTCGAGAAGCTCGAAGCGCTCGCCGGGCCGCACACGCTGGTCGCGTCGAACACCTCGGGCCTGCGCATCGCCGCGATGCTCGAGGGGCGCGGCGAGTCGTTCAAGAAGCGCTTCATGGTGATCCACTTCTTCAACCCGCCCCGCTACATGAAGCTGCTCGAGCTCGTGCCCGGGGCCGAGACCGACCCGGCCGCGTTCGCGCGCGTGAAGGCCTTCGGGGCCGACGTGCTCGGCAAGGGCGTGGTCGTCGCGAAGGACACCACGAACTTCATCGGCAACCGCATCGGCGCGCACGCCATGATGGCGGCGATCCACCAGATGCTGGCCGACGGGCTCACGCCCGAGGACGTCGACGCGATCGTCGGCACCCCGATGGGGCGCCCGAAGAGCGCGGCCTTCCGCACGGCCGACATGGTGGGCCTCGACACCTTCGCCCACGTGGCCGACAACTGCCACAAGGCCCTCACCGACGACGAGGACCGCGAGGTCTTCGCGATCCCCGCGTTCATCCGCGCGATGGTCGAGAAGAAGCAGCTCGGCGACAAGACCAAGGGCGGCTTCTACAAGAAGACGGGGGAGGGCGTGCAGACGCTCGACCCCACCACGGGCGAGTACCGCGAGAAGAAGACCACCAAGGAGGTGAGCTCCTTCGTGAAGTCGCTGCGCGACGTCGAGGAGGTCGACGAGCGGCTGCGCAAGCTCGCGGCCGACGAGGGCCCGGCGGGGAAGTTCGCGTGGAAGGTGCTCGCGCGCGGCCTCTCGTACGCGGCGCGCCGCGTGGGCGAGATCAGCGACAACGTCTGGTCGATCGATGACGGCATGCGCTGGGGCTACAACTGGGAGCTCGGGCCCTTCGAGACCTGGGACGCGCTCGGCTTCGAGCAGACCACCGACCGGATGATCACCGACGGCGTGGCGCTGCCCGACTCGGTGAAGGCGATGCGCGCCAACGGCGTGAAGCGCTGGTACCGCGAGGACGGCGCCGTCTACAACCCGCTCAAGGGCGCCTACGAGGCGCGCGAGAGCGACCCCAAGGCCGTGCCGTACCGCACCGCGCGCAAGGGCGCGGCCGTGTGGGAGAACGAGGGCGGCGCGATCTACGACCTGGGCGACGGCGTCGCGTCGCTCACGCTGAAGTCGAAGATGAACAGCGTCGACCCGAGCACCATCGAGGCGCAGGAGGAGGCGGTCGCGCGGGCCGAGCGCGACTTCGAGGCGCTGGTGCTCTTCAACGAGGGCGAGAACTTCTCCGTGGGCGCCAACCTGATGCTCGTCGCGATGGGCGCGTCGAGCGGCGACTTCGAGAGCATCCGCTCGCTGGCGGGGCGCTTCCAGGCGGCCAACCAGCGGATGAAGTACGCGAAGGTGCCCGTCGTCGCGGCGGCCTTCGGGATGGCGCTCGGCGGCGGCCTCGAGATGTGCCTCGGCGCGGGCGCGGTGCAGGCCGCGGCGGAGACCTACTCCGGGCTGGTCGAGGTCGGCATGGGCCTCGTGCCCGGCGGCGGCGGCTGCATGAACCTGCTCTGGCGCGCGCTCGAGGGCATCCCCGAGGGCACCGCCGTCGACGCGTACCCGTACGTGACGCAGGTGTTCAAGAACATCGCCCTCGCGAAGGTGGCGACCAGCGCCGACGAGGCGAAGATGCTCGGGTACTTCCGGCACACCGACGGGGTCACCTTCGACCGCGCGCGGCTGCTGCACGACGCCAAGCAGCGCGCCCTCGGGCTCGCGCGCAGCGGCTGGCACGCGCCGGCGCCGCGGGAGTACAAGCTCCCCGGCGAGAGCGGCATCGCCACGCTGAAGATGATGGTGCTCTCGCTGGTGCAGGGCGGCCAGGCCTCGGAGCACGACGCGAAGGTCGCGCTGCACATCGCGAACATCCTGTGCGGCGGCGTCGACGGGGCGTCCGCGCCGGTGAGCGAGGCGCGCGTGCTCGAGCTCGAGGTCGAGGCCTTCCTCTCGCTCTGCGGCGAGGAGAAGACCCAGGCCCGGATGCAGTACTTCCTCATGAACAACAAGCCCCTGCGGAACTGAAGGAGACATAGAAGCCAATGGCCGACGTAGTGATCGCCGCTGCCGTGCGCAGCGCCGTTGGACGGGCGCACAAGGGTGCGCTGGCGCAGACCCGACCCGATGACCTCGCCGGGCAGGTGATCCGTCACCTGCTGTCGAAGGTTCCGCAGCTCGACCCCAAGGAGATCGACGACCTGGTGCTCGGGTGCGCGATGCCCGAGGGGGAGCAGGGGCTCAACATCGCCCGCGTCGTGGGCCTGCTCGGCGGACTCTCCGTCGAGAGCTCGGCGCAGACCATCAACCGCTTCTGCTCGAGCGGCCTCCAGGCCGTGGCGCAGGCGGCCGAGCGCGTGGCCTTCGGCAGCGTCGACGCCATCGTGGCGGGCGGCGTCGAGTCGATGACCATGGTGCCCATGACCGGCAACAAGATCTCCGTGAGCGCGGAGGTCATGGACCGCTACCCGACGGCGTACACGCCGATGGGCATCACGGCCGAGAACGTCGCGAGCCGCTACAACATCTCCCGCGCCGACCAGGACGCCTTCGCCGCCGAGAGCCACCGCAAGGCGGCCGCGGCGCAGGCCGCCGGGCGCTTCGCCGACGAGATCGCGCCGGTGCAGGCCGTGCGCTACGCGGGCCATCACCGCGACGACGTGACCTTCGCGCGCGACGAGTTCGTGCGCGCCGACACCACCGCGGAGAAGCTCGCGGCGCTCAAGCCGGTGTTCAACGCGAAGGGCTCGATCACGGCGGGCAACAGCTCGCCGCTCTCCGACGGCGCCGCCGCGGCGCTGGTGATGTCGAAGGCCCGCGCCGACGCCCTCGGCATCAAGGCCCTCGGGTACTTCCGCGGCTTCCAGGTGGCGGGCGTCGAGCCCGACGTCATGGGCATCGGCCCGGTGCCCGCGGTGCGCAAGCTGCTCGCGCGCACGGGGCTCACGCTCGACCAGATCGACCTCATCGAGATGAACGAGGCCTTCGCGTCGCAGTCGCTCTACTGCAAGCGCGAGCTCGGCATCTCCGACGAGCGGCTCAACGTCAACGGCGGCGCCATCGCGCTCGGCCACCCGCTCGGGTGCACCGGCGCGAAGCTCACCGCCACCCTCCTCCACGAGCTGCGCCGCCGCGGCGGCCGCTACGGCATCGTCACGATGTGCATCGGCGGCGGCATGGGCGCGGCCGGCCTCTTCGAAGCCATCCACTGAAGCACCGGCTCACCGCGCCACGCTGACCTCCGCCGCGCAGGGGCGGGCGGCGTTGCGCGGGCGACCCTCGATCCAGCCCAGCGGGTTGGGCGTGGCGCAGGCGTCCGTCGTGACGGCGGTGCGCGGGCGCGGCAGCGCGCTCTGGTGCGAGAGCGCCTGGTGGCCGTCCTGGTAGCAGAGCAGGGCCAACGCGTTGGGGTCGCTCGCCTGCGAGCGGCAGGTGTTGGCGGGCACGCGCGGGTCGACGTCGAGCCACACGTCGAGCTCGACGCGGCGCGCGTCCTCGCACTCGTAGAGGCGCTCGGGGTCGACCGGGCAGGCCGCGAAGGTGACGCCCGGCGCGACCGGCGGGCCGTAGGCGTCGGCGCCGAAGCGCTGGCACCCGCAGCGCGTGACGCCCGCGGTGGCGAGTGCGACCGGCGTGGTGAAGCGCTCGGGCGCGCGGTCGAGCACCGTGGTGCTGCCGCCGAAGACCGCGAAGGCGAGCGCGGGGCGCGCGGCCAACGCGGCGGAGGAGCAGCGGCCGGCGGGCAGCGACGCGCACGCGATCTCGCGGGCCATGCGGGCGGCGCGGCAGAAGCTGAGGCCGGCGTTGCGGCCGCGGTTGTCGGTGGGCGGGGGGAGGGTGGCGTTCCAGAAGGTCGCGAGCTCGCCGCAGGGGCGGTCGGTGGCGAACTGCACGTGGTCGGCGAAGCCCGAGATGGCGACGCGCAGCGAGCGCGCGTCGGTGCTCGCGTCGAGCTGGAGCTGCGCGAGGGTCTGCCCGACGAGGCGCCAGCGCTCGAGCACCGCGGGCGTGGCGGGCTCCCACGCGCCGAGGCCGAAGAGGGTCTCGGTGGCGCAGGAGACCTGCCAGTGGAGGCCGTCGCCGTCGGGGTTGCGCGGCACGCAGCGCTCGCCGAGCTGCGACACGATGCGCTCGATGGAGTCGCGCAGCATCGCGACGGCGGCGGGCACCCGCTGGTGCAGCGCGCGCTGCCCCTGGTCGACGCGCGCGCGGTCGGCCGACGGGTCGACGGCGGTGCGCGTGGCGGCGCGCGG
>JAQBQI010000068.1 GCA_028287085.1 Myxococcaceae bacterium | reverse complement strand
TGGTGATGTCCGAGCGGCGGGTGTCGGCCGAGGCGGTGGCGGGCGCCGACCGCGCGGGCCCGTCGGGCAGGCACTGGGCGCTGCTGCGCACGCTGATGCAGGCGGCGGCCGAGCGGGTCGCGGCGCGCTGGACGAAGGAGCCGGGCCCGCTGGTGCTGACCGACCTCGGGCTGGCGGCGCGCTTCCAGCTGAGCGGGCTGCTCGACGCGCTGCTCCAGGCGACGCGCGCCGACGACGGGCCGGCGGTCTTCGTGGTGCTGGCGCGCTACGCCGACGCGCGGGCGGTGATCGACGGCGGGGCCGGGGCGGCGCTGGCGGTGCCGACGCACTCGCCGGCGCAGTGCGTGGACGTGCCCGACGCGTGGGTCAGGAACCTGCACCGCGGCGAGGCGTAGACCGGCCGGCGCGGCCGCCGCTTCGGATACACTCCGCGGCCACCATGAGCACCGTGCTTCGCGAGCTCCTCGACCTCCCGCAGGAGGTCATCAAGTCCGACTTCGTCGTCAAGCTCACCGACGGCGTCGAGCGCCCGGCGGCCCTCCTCCGCGACTACGCGGTCACGCCCAACATCGCCTTCGCCTTCGACCAGGCCCTCTCGCTCGTGCAGGCCGCCGTGCGCGACCACACCAGCGCCGCGACCTACGTCCACGGCTCCTTCGGCTCGGGCAAGAGCCACTTCATGGCCGTGCTCTCGCTGCTGCTCGCCGACCACCCCGACGCCTGGTCGCAGCCCGAGCTGCACGCCCTCTACGCGAAGCACGCCTGGGTGCGCGGGGCGCGGCTGCTGCGCCTGCACCTGCACATGACCGGCTCGGCCACCCTCGAGGAGCGCCTCTTCCGCGCCTACGTCGACGCCGTGCGCGCGCAGCACCCGGGCGCGCCCGTCCCCGCCCTCTTCGGCGACCGCGAGCTCTTCGACAACGCCCGCGCGCTGCGCGCCCAGGTCGGCGACGCGGCCTTCTTCGCGAAGCTCTCCGAGCGCGAGTCCACCGACGAGGACGAGGGCTGGGGCGACCTGCGCGCCGCCCACCGCTGGGACGCCGCGCGCTTCGACGCCGCCTCCGCCAGCGAGGACCTCGACCAGCGCGCCCAGCTCTTCGACGCCCTCGTGCGCACCTGGCTCCCGGCCTTCCTCGGCCAGGCCCGGCGCTGGATCGACATCGACGCCGGCCTCGGGGTGATGTCGCGCCACGCGAAGGCCCTCGGCTACGGCGGCGTGGTGGTCTTCTTCGACGAGCTCATCCTGTGGCTCACCAGCCTCGCCAGCGACCGCGGCCGGCTCAACGGCGAGGTGCAGAAGCTCGCCAAGATCGTCGAGGCGCAGGACCTCAAGCGCCCCGTCGCCCTGGTGGGCTTCGCCGCCCGCCAGCGCGACATCGCCGAGATGGTCGGCCACCAGTTCGTCGGCGCCGACGCGGCGCTGCTCACCGACACGCTGAAGTTCTGGGAGGGCCGCTTCGAGACCATCAAGCTCGAGGACCGCAACCTCCCGGCGATCATCCGCAAGCGCGTCGTGCGCCCCC
Source organism: Myxococcaceae bacterium (assembly GCA_028287085.1). GTDB lineage: Bacteria > Myxococcota_A > Polyangia > Polyangiales > SCUS01. Next base: position 2,456 of record JAQBQI010000068.1, on the reverse strand, counting down.
GCGACGCCGCCGCCAAGGCCCGCCTGGAGCAGGGCTTTCACGACCTCCTGCGCAAGCTCTCGCAGGCCGACAAGTCGACCCTGCTCGGCGACCTCGGCGACGAGAACGACCTGCGCACGCTCTACCCCTTCTCGCCCGCGCTGGTCGAGGCGCTGGTCGCGATGAGCGCCTTCCTCCAGCGCGACCGCACCGCCCTCAAGGTGCTCGTCGAGCTGCTGGTCGAGCACATGGAGGACTTCCAGTTCGGCCGGCTGCTGCCCGTCGGCGACCTCTACGACGTGCTCGCGGGCGGCGAAGAACCCATGGACGGCGCCATGCGCGTGCGCTGGCAGGACGCCAAGCGCCTGTACCAGTCCGAACTGCTGCCGGTGATTCAAGCGAAGCACGGCACCGCGACGCCGCAGCGCTGCCAGCGCCTGCGCGACGACCACCGCCCCGAGCTCGGCTGCTCCAACTGCGCCGAGGCGCCGTGCCGCGGCGACAACCGCCTGCTCAAGACGCTGCTGCTCGCCGCGCTGGTGCCCGAGGTGCCCGTGCTGCGCGGCCTCACCGTCTCGCGCCTGGTGCAGCTCAACCACGGCACCCTCAAGGAGATCATCCCCGGCACGGCCTTCCAGCAGGCCGCCGGGCGCCTGCGCGACTACGCCGCCAACGTCGGCAAGGTGCGCGTCGGCGACGAGGCCAACCCCCTCGTGCGCGTGATCATCGGCGGCGTCGACCTCAAGCCCATCCTCGACTCGGCCAGCACCTTCGACACGCAGGGCGCCCGCAAGGCGCGGCTCCGGCAGCTGCTCTTCCAGGCGCTCGGGTTCCGCCAGACCGAGGCCTCGCCGGTCGACCACGTCGTCGACTGGCGCGGCTTCGCCCGCAGGGGCCTCGTCCACTACGGCAACGTCCGCGAGATGGACCGGTCGCAGTTCGAGGTGCCGCCCGGCTACGACTTCAAGGTCGTGATCGACTTCCCCTTCGACGAGCCCTCGCGCACCCCGCAGGAGGACGAGGGCCGGGTGGTGCAGATGCGCGACGACGGGCTCAGCGCGAGCACCGTGGTCTGGCTGCCGAGCTTCTTCTCCGACAAGGTGCAGCGCGAGCTCGGGCTGCTCGTGGTGCTCGAGCGCATCCTCGAGGGCGACGGGTGGCGCCGCCACGTCGAGCACCTGCGCAGCGACGACCAGCTGCGCGCCCGCGACGAGCTCGACTCGATGCGCAACCAGAAGACCAACCTCCTGCTGCGCGCGCTCGACATGGCCTACGGCATCCGCGCGCCCGACCAGGACACCCTCGACCCCTCGCGCCGCGTCGACCGGCACTTCCACGTCTTCGTGCCCGAGTCGCAGATGGGCGTCACCGCCGAGACGCAGCTCGGCCCGGCGCTCACCGGCGTCGTGCGCGCCCTGCTCGACGTGCGCTACCCGCGGCACCCGGCCTTCGAGCACGAGGCCGGCGTCACCCGCCAGCGCCTCGAGGCCGCCCTGCGCAAGGTGCAGGAGATCGCCGCCGCCGACCACCAGCGCCTCGCCTTCGACCGCGCCGACGCCAGGGCCCTCGACGTGGGGGCGAAGCTGGGCTTTCTGCACCTGAGCGACGCGGTCGCGACGCTGCGCCTGGAGCGCGCCCAGCGCGTCGAGGCCGAGCTGCGCGAGCGCGGCGTCGAGAGCCCCGAGGTGCGCCAGGTGGCCGCCGCCTTCGACCGCGACGACCTCGCGGGCCTCACCCCCGAGCTGCGCGACTTCTGCGTGCTCGCGTGGTCGGCCGTGACCCACCGCGAGCTCTACCGCGACGACCTCGCCGTGAAGGAGCAGCCCACCCTCGGCAAGCTCTCCGACGACCTCGTGCTGCTGCGCCCGCGCCTGCCCGACGGGGCCGCGTGGCTCAAGGCGCTCACCCTCGCGGGCGAGCTCTTCGGGGTGGCGCGCGAGGGCCTGAAGACCTGCACCGGCCGCTCGCTGCGGCGCTTCGCCGAGCAGTGCGAGGCGAAGCGCAAGGAGGCCCAGGCCGAGGGGGCCGAGCGCGTCGCCGCCGCGCTCGCCGCGTGGGAGCCGCTCGCGGGCGCCGACCCGTGGCCGCGCCGCGAGACCGCCGAGAGCGCCTCGACCCTCCTCGCGCTGCTCGCCACGCGCGACCCGGTGGCGCTGGTCGAGGCCCTGGCGGGCTTCACGCCGCGCACCAGCCCGACCGCCCTCGCGCGGCACCTCAAGGGCGCGCGGGCGGTGCTCGCGGTGCTCGAGAAGCCCTACCTGCGGGGCATCTTCGAGGCCCTGCCGGCGCGGCCGGGCAGCGCCGACCTGCTGGCGCGGGCGCAGCACGCCCTGCGCCAGGACGAGCACATCGCGGGGCTGGTGGCGGAGTTCGAGGCCGTCGCGACCGAGGCCCAGCACCGCGCCGCGAAGGCCGAGCGGGTCGACGCCCGCGAGGCCGTCGGCGGCGGGGTCGGGCGCGCCGACGACGCCCGCGGG
>JAQBQI010000061.1 GCA_028287085.1 Myxococcaceae bacterium | reverse complement strand
CCGCGCCGCCCCGAAGCCCCCGCGGCCGACGAGACGGCGGCGCGGCCCGCGGCGGACGACGCGTCGGCGGTCACCGCGGCGCTGCGCGAGGCGATGCGGGTCTACGAGGCGCGTCTGGCCGAGGGCGGCTGCGAAGACCCGGCGCCGTGGCGCGAGCTGGCGGCGCTGAAGCAGCAGGCGGGCGACGCCGACGACGCGTGCGCGTGCCTGGAGGCGGCGCTCTTCCACGGCGGGCTCACCGTCGACCTGGCGGCGCGGCTGGCGTCGTTGCGGGCGCGCATGAGCGGGCGCACGGGCTCGGCCGAGGAGCTGGTGACGCTGGCCACGGCGGAGAAGCTCGCGCCGGGCGAGGCGGCCTACCTGGGCGCGCGGGTGCTGGAGCACGTCGCGCGCGGCGACGCGCTGGAGGTCCACCTGACCGAAGGGGTCTTCCAGGAGGTGGCGCGGTGCTTCGCGTCGCCCGACGCGCCGGTGTCGCGGCGGCTCGCGTGGGCGGTGCTGCGGGCGGTGCACGGCCGCGCCCGCGACGCGCTCGAGCTCACCCGCGCGAAGGAGCGCGTGCTCGGCGGAATCAACGACCGCGGGCTGTCGGAGTCGATCGACCTGCCGCGCTTCGTGCGCTACGCGCTGGCGCTGACGGTGGAGGGCCCCGAGGGCGAGGCGGCGCGCTCGCGGGCCGAGCAGCTCCGCGCGATGGAGGACCTCTGGCGCGACGCGGCGGCCGAGGCGCTGCCCGAGCTCGACCCGCGGAGCGCGTACGTGCGGGTGGCCTTCGGGGTGGGCTTCATGCGCATCGGGGCGCCGTCGCTGGCGCGGGACATCGTGGCGCCGGTCGAGGCCGAGCTGCCGGTGCACGAGGCGGCCAACCGGGTGATCTTCCAGCTGTACCTCGCGCGCATGGCGCACGAGGCGACGCGCGGCGACGCGGCGGCGTGGGCCCGCGAGGTCGAGACCGCCCTCGCCCTCGTCAAGGACGCCCGCGTGAAGGACCGGGTGGAGTTCCTCCGCAAGCGCAGCGAGTGGCTGCGGTCGGCGGCGCCGACGAGCGCGACCTCGACGCTGCGGCCGGTGTCCGAGCGGGGCGTGGCGGAGGCCGAGGGCTTCGCGACCGGGGCGCTCATCGCCGAGCGCCTGAGCGAGCTGCTCGACCAGCGCGTCGACCAGCGCGAGCTCTTCGACTACGAGATCGCGCAGGTGATCGAGCGGCTGCTGCGCGCGGCGCTGCGCACGGGCAGCGACGAGGGCATCGCGACGGTGCTGGCGGTGGCGATGCCCAAGGTCGAGTCGCGGGTGCGCTCGCCGGGGCGGCGCGTGGCGGCGACGGGCGAGTGCATCAAGGTGGCGGCGGCGCTGGGCGACCTCGGCGCGGTCGACCGGCTGCTGGAGAACGTGGGCGCGCTCACCGGCGCGGTGCAGACGCCCAACGAGCTGCTGATGGGCGTGCACCCCTCGCTCGCGGCGCTGCGGCGGCTGGGCGCGGGGGCCTCGGCGCGGCGCTTCCTCGAGTCGCTCGAACCCGTGGCGGCGAAGGCCGTCCCGGGGAGCCTCCAGGTGCGCGCCTCGCTGGCCGAGGGCTACCTGCTGCTGAAGGACGAGGCCCGCGCGAAGGAGCTGATCGAGTCGACGGTCGACGACGTGCTGTCGGCGTCGCTGGGCCACGTCGACCGCTTCGACGCGGGCGCGGCGGCGCTGGCGGCGCTGCGCCACTGGCCGATGGAGCAGCGGCTGGCGCTGGTGCGGCGGCTCCTGCTGGGCCTCGACCGCTTCACCGACGCCTTCACGGCGAGCGCGCAGCGGCTGTACGAGACCTTCAAGGTGTTGATGCTCGAGCGCATCGTCGACACCGTGGCCGACGACGTCACCTTCGAGAGCGACAAGGTGCGCGGGTACCTCGACGAAGACGAGCAGGCCGTGCGCCGGCGCATCATCACCGACTGGAGAGCCGCATGTGGACGCTGAAGGAGCTGGAGCGGGAGATCGACGCGATCCGCGAGCGCATCAACCGCCACCGGCGGGCGCTCGACGAGTACTTCGTCAAGCGCTCGGAGGAGATCGACCTCGCGACGGTGTGCGCGTGCGCGCAGGAGCCGCTGCTCTTCGTGGGCCCGCCGGGCACGGCGAAGAGCGACCTGGTGGTGAAGTTCGTCGAGAGCCTCGGCCTCGGGGAGAGCGACTACTTCGAGTACATGCTGACGAAGTTCACCGAGCCCAGCGAGATCCTCGGGCCGATCGACATCGACCTGCTGAAGCAGGGGCGCTTCATGCGGCGCACGAAGGGCAAGCTGCCCGAGGCGAAGGTCGCGTTCCTCGACGAGATCTTCAAGAGCAACAGCGCGATCCTGAACACGCTGCTCACCATCGTGAACGAGCGGAAGTTCTACCAGGACGGCGAGGCGCTCCCGGTGGCGCTGCGGATGCTCTTCGCGGCGACGAATGACATCCCCGAGCAGAGCGAGCTCGACGCGCTGGCCGACCGCTTCATCGTGAAGGTCGAGACGCGCCCGGTGAAGGACGACGCGTTCACCGAGCTCATCGACGCGGGCATCATGAACGAGGTCTACAAGGCCACCGAGCAGAAGCCCTGGGCGCGGGGCAGCGCGAGCTTCGAGGACTTCCTGAAGTTCAAGCGCTTCATGGACCTCACCTTCGGCGAGGGCGGCAGCGGCAGCGCCGACCGCGAGCGGTGGTTTCCGCGCGAGGTCTTCGCGGAGTTCCGGCGCGTGGTGCGCACGCTCGAGACCGAGGACAAGGTCTTCATCAGCGACCGCAAGCTGGTGAAGATCTACAAGGTGATCCGCACGCGGGCGTTCTTGTTCCACGGGGGCGCGGTGCGCACCGATGACCTGTCGCTGCTGGGCTATTCGGGCAACCGCCGGCAGGAGCTCGGCGTGGTGCAGGAGAAGGTGAAAGCGCTGCTCGGGTTGGGCTGAGCGGCGGGTCAGTCTTCGGGGCGCGGCGGCGAGCCGTAGCGGATCTGGATCGACCCGCCGGGGCGCGTCGGGCGCGCGGGCCGGCCGGCGTCGACCGCGGGCACGTCGGCGGGGGCGGGCGCGTCGA
>JAQBQI010000051.1 GCA_028287085.1 Myxococcaceae bacterium | reverse complement strand
CCGCGACGCGCACCGTCTCCGGGGCGGCCGGGTGGGTGCGCACGCGGTCGAGCAGCGCGCGCTCGGGGGCGCCGCCCATGCGCGCGATCGTCTCGATGGCCTGCTCGACCGCGGCGCTGAGCTGGGTCTGGTCGGTCATCTCGCGCTCGATCACGGCGTCGCCGCCGCCCACCGGCGCCACCGCGCCGACGTCGGCGTGGTAGAGCCGCACGAAGTCGGCGAGGGCCTGCACCGACGAGGGGTCGGCGAGCTCGCGCAGCGCCACCACGATGGGCGCGAGGTCGTCGGTCGCGGTGGCCGGGTCGAAGAGGTGCGACACCAGCGGCGAGACGGCGCGGCGCTCGTGGGCCCGCGCCAGGGCCCGCGCGAGGAAGCCCACCGGCGGCGCGTCGACGCCGCGCACGTAGTCGTAGTGGTGGTCGAGCGCCTCGAGCATGGCGTCGGTGCCGTCGGTGCGCCCGACGAGCCCCTCGCCCACCGCCGCGCGCAGCTCGGGCGACAGCCCGCGGCGCGTGAGGATCGACACCAGCGCCGCGGTCGCGGGCGCCCCGGGGAGCGCGGCGAGGGCCTGCGCGGCGAAGCGCTGCGCGGGGAGCAGGCGCGCGTCGGAGCCGCCCGCGGCCTCGAGCAGCGACTCGACCAGCGGGCGCGGCGGGTCGTCGGCGTTGGGCGTCGGCGCGAACTCCGCGGCGAGCTGCAGCACCGCCTGCGGTCCCGACGCGGGCAGCGCCTGGCGCCAGCGCACGCGGCCGTCGTCGGGCGCGAGCAGCGCGGCGCCGCCGTGGTCGTCGACGACCACGAGGCCGGCGCGCACCACGGCGACCCCGGCGAGGTCGTGCGGGCTCACGTGGGCCCAGCGCAGCGCGCCGGTGGCGGCGTCGAGGGCGAAGACGTCGCGGTGGTAGAGCGCGAAGACGGTGTTGTGCAGGAGCACGACGCCGGGGAGGGCGGGGTCGGGGCGCCAGACGAGGCGCACGCGCTCGCGGGCGTCGACGCCGGCGCGGAGCGAGGTGTACGCGTCGAGGGCGAAGGCGGCGCCGCCGGGGAGCTCGTCGCGGCGGGGCTGGTAGTGGGGGGTGCCCTCGGCGGTGCCGGCGGCGGACTCCGCGCCGAGGCGGTAGAGGGCGCGGGCGCCGTAGTAGACCGCGTGGCCCTCGCGGAAGGAGAAGCCCACGACGTCGTCGCGGCTGCGCACGCGCGAGCGCTCGTCGCCGTTGCTGGCGTCGAGCACCGAGAGGTTCTGCCCGTCCCAGGGGACGAAGACGTCGTCGCCGACGAGGGTGGGCGGGCCGAGGCTGTGGGCGATCTCGGTGCGCGAGACGGTCGACCCGTCGGCCGCGTCGACGACGCGCACGACGCCGCGGCGCCGGGTCACGCCGCCGCCGCCGAGGGAGACGGCGACGCGGGTTCCGTCGCGGCTGGCGCCGACGAGGTCGAGGCCGTCGTCGGGGAAGCGCCAGCGCTCGGCGCCCGCGAGCGACCAGCCCACGATGGCGCCCGCGACGCGGCCGACGACGAGGTCGCCCGCGACGACGGGGCGCGAGGTGACGGTGGCGGCGATGTGACCGAGCGCGGTGCCCGAGGCGAGGTCGACGACGGTGATGCCCTGGGCGGGGTCGTCGGCGACGATGGCGGCCACGGGGGCGAGGTCGGCCGGGGCGGCGACGCGCACGCGGTCGGCGACGGCGGCGAGCACGACGGCGTCGGAGGCGGGCGTGCCGAGGGAGAAGGCGCCGCGGGAGATGGCGGTGCCGCAGCCGAGGGAGGCGAGGGTGAGGGCGAGGGCGAGGCGCTTCATTGGATCCTCGAGACGGCGCTGCGGGCGGCGTCGATGGAAGGGGTCGGGCGGCCGCGGTGCTCGTCGACGAGGCGGGTGAGGAGCTCGCGGGCCTGCGGGGTGGCGATGCCCGCGATGGCCTGCACCACGCGGAGCTTCACGGGGTCGGGGAGGTCGGCGCGGCGGAGGGAGGCCTCGAAGGCGCGGGCGAGGGCGCCGAAGGGGGCGCGGCGCAGGAAGGTGAGCAGGCGGTCGACGTCGCGGTCGGTGCCGCGGGCGCCGAGGGCGTGGGCGGACTCCTGGAGGAGGGTCGAGCCCTCCGAGCCGAGGCCCTCGGCGGCGTCGTGCTCGAAGGCGGCCCAGAGGGCGCGCACGGAGGTGGGGTCGGCGACGTCGGCGAGGGTGCGGGCGGCCTCGGCGCGCACGTCGGGGTCGGAGTCGGCGAGGCGCGCGTCGATGGCGCGGAGCATCGCGGGCGTGTGCAGGCGCGCGGCGGCGATGAGCGCGCGGCGGCGCAGCGAGACGCGGCGGTGGTCGAGGAAGCGGAGGATGGCGTCGGCGCTCTCGGGGCGGGCGAGCACGCCGAGGGTGTCGAGTCCGGCCGCGGCGACGTGGGGCTCGACGCCCGCGAGCAGGGCGCTGGAGATCTCGAGGGCCCCGCGGCGGGCGTCGCCGGTGGCCGCGCGCTGGATGCGGGCGAGCACGTCGTCGGCGCGGGAGAGGTCCCACCCCGGCGGCGGGTCGGAGGTCGGGTGGACCATGGCGACCGTGGTGGCGACGGGCCGCCGCGGCTGCGCGGAGGCGGCGCCGGTCACGCCCGCGAGGGCGAGCGCGAGGCAGACGGTGTAGCGCGTGGGACGCATAGATCTCGGATGGATACACGAAGCCGCGGGCGCGCGGTCAATCCGTGGCCAGAGTTCTCGCGCGAAGGGGAATCCCGCGGGCGGTGGAGGGGAATCCCGCGGGCGGTGAAGGGAACGAACCGCCAGGGCGCAAGGGTCGCAAGGATGGGAAGGGACGAGACGGGTGGTCACGGACCCGGATCCATCATTCCCCCCATCTCGTTCCTCCCCTTCCGATCCTTGCGACCCTTGCGCCCTGGCGGTTCGTTCCCTTCACCGCACGCGGGACTCCCGCGCCGCCCGCGATGGGTCGGAGCGAGCGGGCGCGTAGGCAGGAGGGTCAGCGATCGCGGCGGGGCGGGAAGGGCGGCGGCGCGGGGGCCAGCGTGACGGGGCGCGGCGGGGTCGGCGGGGGGGCGACCATCTCCGCGAGGTCGTCGAGCGACAGGGGCTCCTCGTCGGCTTCGACGTCGTCGACGAAGTCGGCCTCGAGGGAGTCCTCGACGTCGGCGGCCTCGAGCGCGTCGAGCGCCTCCATCGGCGGGGGCGCGGTCATCGGCATCGACGAGGGCGTGAGCGGCGCCGACCACTGCGGCAGCGGCGGCGGCGGCCGGCTCGGTCGCGTCGACACCGGCGCGTGGCCCTCGATCTCCTCGTCGAAGAGGTGCCCCACGTCGGGCGCGGGCTCGTCGTGGTGCTCGTGCGCGGCGTACCCGGGCTCGGCGTGGTGCTCGTGCGCGCCGTGGTGCTCGTGCGCGGGCTCTTCGTGGTGTTCGTGCGCGGCGTGTTCGTGCTCGGCGTGTTCGTGCTCGGCGGCCTCGACCTCGCTCAGGCCCCCGACGGCCTCGTCGGCGTGGTCGTCGAAGAAGGCCGCGCGGGGGTCGTGCCCGCCGGCGCCCTCGGCGGCGACGGCGACCGAGTCGATCGACGGGCGGTCGAGGGGGTTGGGCCGCTGCGCCGAGGGCGTCACGGTCCCGAGCAGCGCCGCGAGGTCGGCCGACGGGGGCGCCGAGCCGGAGGTCTGCCGCGGCTCGTCGGGGCGGTCGGAGAGGGGGTCACCGAAGAGCGCCGCGCGCGGGTCTTCGTCCACCGGCGATGGCGGCGGCTCGGAGGGGACGGCGGTGCCGGGTACGGGCGTCTCGTCGGAGAGCGCGTCGTCGTCGAGGGACTCCAGCGCGTCGTCGTCGACGACCTCCTCGGCGCGGCGGTCGAGGCGCTCGAGCGCGGCCTTCGCCTCGGCGTCGTCGGGCACCAGCTTGAGCAGACGCCGCCAGTGGTCCTTCGCCTCGAAGGTGTTGCGCAGGCGCTGGTCCCACACCGTCGCCATGCGGCGGTAGGTCGCCGCGCGGTCGCCGCCCACCTCGAGCTCGCGCTCCAGCGCGACGAGCAGCGGCTGCCAGCGGCCCTGGCGCTCGAGCAGGTCCTGCAGCGCGCGCAGGATCGCGAGGTCCTTGGGGGCGATCTCGGTGAGGCGCTGGTACGACTCGATGGCCTCGTCGACCCGGCCGAGGCGCTCGCCCAGGATCATCGCGCGCCGCGCCGTGAACGACCGCGCCGTCGCGGCGTCGTAGGCGTTGTCGACCACCCGGTCGTAGAGGGCCACCACGTCGGCGAGGCGGCGCAGCGTCGCCGCGACGGCCTCGAGCTTCGCGGGGCTCTCGCCGTCGCCCGGCCACAGCGTCACGGCGCGCGAGTACAGCGACATCGCCTGCTCGGGCAGCGCGAGCTCGTCCTCGCAGAGGGCCGCCGCCCGGCGCAGCAGCACCGCGCCGCCGCGGGGCTCGCTCTCGCCCAGCTCGTCGCCGCGCGCCGCGAGGCGCTCCACCAGCGCCGCGGTCATCCCGATCTCGGGGCGGCTCGCGTCGACCCGGCGCACCATCGCTTCGACCTCGGCGAGGCGCACCTCGTCGGGCTCCTTGCGCCCGATCGCCAGCGCCGCGGCCTGGTCGAGGTACTGCAGCGCCGTCTCCTGGTCGCCCAGCGCCCCGCCCGCGACCTCGGCCGCGCGCAGCGTGACCGTGAGGCGCTCGCCGTCGGTCTGCGCCGAGCGGCGGCGGCGGTCGAGGGCCACGTAGAGGTCCTGGTCGTGGCCGAGGCCCGGCGCGAGGCGGATCACCGCGTCGAGCAGCTCGTCGTCGACCGGCATCTTGGCGAGGGTGGCGAGGGAGAACTCCAGCGCCTCGCTGGTGCCCCCGGAGGCCTCGATGGCCCGCAGTCCGCGCATCGCGAGGTCGTGGGCCGCCGTCGCGTCGGAGGCCGCCTCGACCGCCGCGCGGTAGGCCGCCGACACGCGCGCCGGCAGCTGCGCCTGCGCCGCGAGCGCGTCGA
>JAQBQI010000050.1 GCA_028287085.1 Myxococcaceae bacterium | reverse complement strand
GCGGGTTGTCGATGTAGGGGCGACCTGCGGTCGCCCGTCCGGCGATCGGGCAGCCCGATGGAGCCCCGCGCGCATCAGGCTGCACCCGGCCCGTCTCTCGCGGTTTGTGTCGATGAATGACTGCGCGAAATCGATGTTGGTGGCGTGTCGTACTGGCAATCACCGGCGCCCATCGCCGCCGGTCGCTCGCCCGACGATTGGAATGCAGCGCCCGCGCGCCCCGCGGCTCATCCGATATCTTCATCCTCCATGAAGAGCGAGGCGCGGGCGCCGTCAACGCAAAACATTTTGCGAATCACGTTGACGTCGGCGACGGCCCCGCTATGGTGCTCCGAATCCCGAGAAGGAAGAACGCCGCGCGCGGGGTACTGCGCCGAGTGCGAAATTGTTGGAGGATTCTCCCGGCCGGCGCCCACCGCCGTGTCGGCAATCCTCCCAACGCACTCGCAGGCGGATGCAATGCCCACTTCCCTCCACGGCACCGGCCTGAGGGCCGACGTCGACGCCCGGCCCGCCGAGGCGCTGCTCAAGACCGGCGCCCTCCAGAACGCCATCGTCCACAGCGCCAACTTCTCGATGATCGCCACCGACGCGAAGGGCGTGATCCAGATCTTCAACGTCGGCGCCGAGCACATGCTCGGGTACACGGCCGCGGCGGTGATCAACCGCATCACGCCGGCCGACATCTCCGACCCCGAGGAGGTCATCGCCCGCGCCCGCTCGCTCAGCGCCGAGCTCGGCACGCCCATCACCCCGGGCTTCGAGGCCCTCGTCTACAAGGCCTCGCGCGGCATCGAGGACATCTACGAGCTCACCTACTTCCGCAAGGACGGCAGCCGCTTCCCCGCGGTGGTGTCGGTCACCGCCCTGCGCGACGAGGACGCCGACATCATCGGCTACCTGCTCATCGGCACCGACAACACCGCGCGCAAGCAGGTCGAGGAGGAGCGCACCAAGCTCGACCAGCGCCTGCGCGACCAGCACTTCTACACGCGCTCGCTCATCGAATCGAACGTCGACGCGCTCATGACCACCGACCCGCGCGGGATCATCACCGACGTCAACAAGCAGACCGAGGCGCTCACCGGCTGCACCCGCGACGAGCTCATCGGCGCCCCCTTCAAGAGCCACTTCACCGACGCCGCCCGCGCCGAGGCCGGCATCAAGCGCGTGCTCGGCGAGGGGCGCATCACCAACTACGAGCTCACCGCCCGCGCCCGCGACGGGGGCCTCACCCCGGTGTCCTTCAACGCCACCACCTTCCACGACCGCGACCGCAAGCTCCAGGGCGTCTTCGTCGCCGCCCGCGACGTCACCGAGCTCAAGCGCTTCGAGCAGACCCTCCAGCAGAACGTCGAGCTCGAGGGCGCCAGCCGGATGAAGTCGGAGTTCCTGGCCAACATGTCGCACGAGCTGCGCACGCCGCTCAACGCCATCATCGGCTTCTCCGAGGTGCTCAAGGACGGCCTGCTCGGCGACCTCACCGACCAGCAGCGCGCCTTCGTCGCCAACATCTTCGGCAGCGGCACCCACCTGCTCTCGCTCATCAACGACATCCTCGACCTCTCCAAGGTCGAGGCCGGCAAGATGACCCTCGACCTCGAGCCGGTGCCCGTCGCCTCGCTCTTCGTCAACGGCCTCTCCATCATCCGCGAGAAGGCCGCCACCCGCCGCATCCGCCTCGCCATGGACGTGCCCGACGCCCTCGGCGCCGTCGAGGCCGACGCGCGCAAGGTCAAGCAGATCGTCTACAACCTGCTGTCGAACGCGGTGAAGTTCACCGTCGAGGGCGGCCAGGTCACGCTGCGCGCCGGCCGCGTCGGGCGCGACCGCGTGGGCCAGCCGGCGGGCCCGTGGCCGAGCCGGCGCTTCCCCCTCGCCGAGAACGAGTTCGGGGAGTTCCTCGAGATCAGCGTCACCGACACCGGCATCGGCATCTCGCCGGAGGGCCTCGGGCAGCTCTTCAAGCCCTTCAGCCAGATCGACAGCGGCCTCGCGCGCCGCTTCGAGGGCACCGGCCTCGGGCTCACCATGGTCAAGGCCCTCGCCGAGCTGCACGGCGGCAGCGTCGCCGTCGCCAGCGCCGTCGGGGAGGGCTCGTGCTTCACCGTGTGGCTGCCCGTGCGGTCGCCCGGCGCGGGCCCCGCCACCCTCGCGCCGCGCCCCGCCGACGCGGCGCCCCCCGGCGCGCTCACCGCCCTCATGATCGAGGACGACCCCCACGCCGCCGACCTCATCCGGCGGCAGCTCGAGGCCGAGGGCTTCGAGGTGGTGCACGCGCCCTCCGCCGAGGCCGCCCTGCTCCTCGCGGCGCAGCGGCCGCCGTCGCTCATCACCCTCGACCTCGTGCTCCCCGACATGGACGGCTGGGACCTGCTCTGCCGACTCAAGCGCGCCCCGTCGGTCGCGCGCGTGCCGGTGATGATCCTCTCGGTGGCGGCCGACTCCCGGCGGGGCTTCGCGCTCGGCGCCGCGGCGGTGCTGCAGAAGCCCGTCTCGCGGCAGGAGCTGTACGACTCGCTCGTCGAGATCGGGCTCTCCCCCCGCGCGCCGTCGCACCCGCTCACGGTGCTCGTGGTCGACGACGACCCCGGCGCGGTGGAGCTGATCGCCGTGCGGCTGCTCGGCCTCGCCGACACCGTCTTGCGCGCCTACACCGGGCTCGAGGCCATCGACGCGGCCCGCCACGCGCTGCCCGACCTCATCGTGCTCGACCTGATGATGCCGGGCGTGAGCGGCTTCGACGTCGTCGAGGCGCTCACCGAGCACCCCGCCACCGCGCGCATCCCGATCGTGGTGGTGACCGCGAAGGAGGTCACCGACGACGACCGCGCCCGGCTCAGCGGCTACGTCACCGCCATCATGGCCAAGGGCGGCTTCGACCCCGGCCGCTTCGCCGCGGAGGTGCGCCGGGCCATGTCGGGCCGCGCCGTGGCGGCCTGACGTGGCGACCGTGCTGATCATCGAAGACAACCCCGAGAACCTCACGCTCGGCGCCTTCCTGCTGCAGTCGGCCGGGCACCTCGTGCTCAGCGCCGCCGACGCCGAGGCCGGGCTGGCGATCGCGCGCGACCGGCGCCCCGACCTGATCCTGATGGACATCCAGCTGCCGGGCATGGACGGCCTCGAGGCCACCGCGCTGCTCAAGCGCGACCCGGCGACGCGCGCCATCCCGGTGATCGCGCTCACCGCCCTCGCGATGCGCGGCGACGAGGAGCGCATCCGCGCCGCGGGCTGCGACGCCTACGTGGCCAAGCCCATCCGCTACCGCGCCTTCCTGGCGACGGTGGCCGCGCAGCTGGGCCGGTCGTGAGCCGCACCCCCGCCCTCCGCGACCGCGCGCAGCGCATCCTCATCGTCGACGACGAGCGCCTCAACCGCGAGCTGCTGGAGGTGATGCTCGCGCGCGAGGGCTGCGAGGTGTCGAGCGCCGAGAGCGGCGAGGACGCCCTGGCCCAGGTGGCGCGCCGGCCGCCCGACCTGATCCTGCTCGACGTGATGATGCCGGGGATGGACGGCTACGAGGTCGCGCGGCGGCTCAAGCGCGACGCCGCGACGAGGAACATCCCGGTGATCATCCTGAGCGCGCTCGACGACCGGCCGGCGCGTCTGCGGGGCCTGAACGCCGGGGCGGAGGACTTCCTCTCGAAGCCGGTGGACCACGCCGAGCTGTGCATGCGGGTGCGCAACCTGCTGCGCCTCAAGGCCTTCGGCGACTTCCACGACCAGTACATCGAGGCGCTGGAGGGCGAGGTGGGCTCGCGCACCGCCGACCTGATCGAGAGCGAGCGGCTGTACCGGTCGACCTTCGACGCGGCCCCGGTGGGCGTCGCGCACGTCGGCCTCGACGGGCGGTGGCTGCGCGTGAACCAGCGGCTCTGCGACCTGCTGGGCTACGGGCGCGCCGAGCTGGAGGGCATGGCGGGCCGCGACCTCGCGGCGTCGGAGGAGGCGCCCGGCGAGGCCGACGCGCGCCGCGAG
>JAQBQI010000045.1 GCA_028287085.1 Myxococcaceae bacterium | reverse complement strand
GGGCGGAGTCGCTGCGGCGGGCCGACGCGGCGGCGTGGTCGGCGGTGCGGGCGGAGACCTTCGGCGACGCGCTCGACGAGCTGACGGTGGCGCAGGCGCTGATCGACGCGCTCCCGTCGGGCGCGTGCCTGGTGGCGGGCAACAGCATGCCGGTGCGCGACCTCGAGCTGGCGGCGCCGTGGCGCGCGCTGCGGGTGCTGCACCAGCGCGGGGGCAGCGGCATCGACGGGCTCGTCGCGGGCGCCGTCGGGGCGCGCACGAAGCTGCCGCCCGCGGAGCCCGTCGCGGTGCTGCTCGGCGACGTGAGCGCGGCGCACGACCTCGGGGGCTTGAGCGCCGCGCAGGAGCTCGACGGCGCGCTGGTGGTGCTGCTGGTGCAGAACGCGGGCGGGCGCATCTTCGCGGAGCTTCCGTTGGGGCGCACCGCGCCGCCGGGGAGCGCGCGGGCGGCGGCCTTCGCGCGGTACTTTCTTACGCCGCAAGGTATTCGGTGGGGCGGCGCGGCGGCGGCCTTCGGGCACCGCTACGCGCGGGTCGAGACGCCCGCGCAGCTCTCGGCCGCGCTCGACGAGGCGCTGGAGACGAACGGGGTGACGGTGATCGAAGCGGTGGTCCCGCCGGAGGACGCGGGCGCGCGGCGGCAGCGGGTGCGGGCGCGCGTCGAGCGGGAGCTGGGCGGGTGATCGGCTGGCTGCACGGCTTTCTCGGGGCGCCGGCGCAGTGGGACGGGGTGCGCGAAGAGGGCGAGGCGTGGTGGCTGCCGGGCCACGGCCCGTCGCCGCGGGTGCGGCCGGGCGCGGGCTTCGCCGAGGTGGTCGACGCGTTGTCACCGTGGACAAGGGGTCGGCGGGTGCTGGTGGGCTACTCGCTGGGCGCGCGGCTGGCGCTGGCGCTGGCGCTGCGGCACCCGGGCGACCTGCGCGCGGTGGTGCTCGTCGGCGGAACGCCCGGCCTCGAAGACGCGGGCGAGCGGGCGCAGCGGGTCGCGGCCGACGACGCGCTCGCGGCGACGATCGCGCGCGACGGGCTCGACGCCTTCGTCGATCGATGGGAGGCGCTGCCCTTGTTCGCGACGCAGCGGGCGCTGCCGCCGGAGGTGCTCGCGGCGCAGCGGACCTGGCGCGCGCAGCACGCGCCGGAGGGCATCGCGTGGGCGCTGTCGACGCTGAGCACGGGGCGCATGCCGCCGCTCTGGGACGCGCTCGCGACGGCGGGCGTGGCGGTGCACGCCGTGGCCGGGGAGCGCGACGAGAAGTTCACGCGCATCGCCGAGGAGATGGTGCGGCGGGGGGAGGGGAGGGTGGTGCACCACCGCGTCGCGGGGGCCGGGCACAACGTGGCGCTGGAGAACCCGGCGGCGGTGGCGCGGGTGGTGCGCACCGCCACCGGCTGATGACGGGGTTCGAGGGATTCCGCGTCAGGGGTTCGCGAGTGCGGCGACGCCGCGCGAGGCCGAGAGTCCACCGGGGCCGCCGAGCAGCGTGAATCGGACGTCGCCCGAGCGGGCCTGCACGTCGGTGAGGCCGTCGCAGTTCACGTCCCTGACGCCCTCGGCTCGGACGCCCGCCGCTGGGATGTTCAGTGCGTCACAGCCGGGCAGCGGCTGCAGACGTCCGCAGTCGCCGCCTTCGCCCACCGGGGAGCATCCGTCCACGCCCGCAATCCCCGGCCTCGCCCACCGGGGAGCATCCGTCCACGTCCGCAGTCGCCGCCCTCGCCCGCCGGGGAGCATCTGTCCACGCCCGCAATCCCCGGCCTCGCCCGAAGGGCCGCAACCGACCACTTCCGCGATCGCCGGTCTTATCGGGCTGTCCTCGGCGGTTGCTCGACTCCGGGAGATGTCAGCCCTTCCGGCGAGGCCGAGGACTGCGAAGGTCCGTGGTTGCTCTCCGGCGGACGAGGCCGGGGATTGCGGACGTGGACGGATGCTCCCCGGCGGGCGAGGCCGGGGATTGCGGACGTGCGTGGTTGCTCCCCGGCGGGCGAGGCCGCCGATCGCGGGCGCGGGTGCTCGCTCGTCACGCCCTTGATGCACAGCACGTGGGCTCTCGCTTGCCCGGGGTGCAGGCGCGGGACGCGACCAACCCCGGTTCGGAGCCCCGCGGGGCGCACCGTGATGAGGTCAACCATCAGCGCCGAGCCGCGCCCACCCCCTACCACTCCGCGCCGACGCGCACCGCGGGCGTCGGCGGCGCGTAGCCCGCGCGCTCGAGCCCGTAGGCCGCCGCGAGCAGCGTCGCCTCGTCCCACGGCTTCGCCATCAGCTGGAGCCCCACCGGCAGCCGCGCGCCCTGCACGCCCACCGGCGCCGTCAGCGCCGGCAGCCCGGTGAGGTTACCCAGGAAGGTAAACCTCACGAGGTCGTTGGTGACCGTCTGGTCGGCCTCGCCCGCGCGCTCGGCCCGCGGCCGCACCCGCGGCGCCACGCCGGCCACGGTGGGCGTCGCGTAGAGGTCGACCTCGCCGAGGATGGCCGCCATCTGCAGCCGCAGCCGCCGCCGCAGCAGCTGCATGTGCTGGTGCTGCACGGCGGTGATGCGCCCGCCGATGGCGAGGGCGAGGCGCACGTCGAGGGCCATCTTCTCGCGGTGCCGGCGGTACTCCTCGGCGTGCCCGCGCGCCGCCTCCACCGTCATGGTGACGAAGCCGATGGCGCCCGCGTGGCGGCCGAGCGGGAGCGTCACGTCGCGCAGCGTGGCGCCCTGCTTCTCGAGCGTGCGCAGGGCCTCGCGGCAGGTGAAGGCGATGGTCGGGTCGGCGTCGGCCCACTCGCTCGGGTCGACCCCGATGCGCAGGCCGGTGAGGTCGCGGCCGCGCGCGCCGTCGAGGGCGGCGAGGTCGAGCGGGGGCGAGCCCTTCGCCGCCGGGCAGCGCCCGTCGTCGCCCGCCGTCACGCGCAGAAAGCGCTCCATCGCGTCGACCGAGAGGGCGATGGGGCCGAGGTGGCCGACCGAGCCGGCGAGGTTGTCGTCGCCCGTGTTGGGGATGCGCCCGAAGGTGGGCTTGAGCCCCCACACGCCGCAGAGCGAGGCCGGGATGCGCACCGAGCCGCCGCCGTCGGAGGCCACCGCGACCGGCACCGCCCCGAGCGCGACGGCGACGGCGCTGCCCGAGGACGACCCGCCGGGGGCGCAGCGCGGGTCGTGCGGGTTGCGCGGGGTGAGCGACTCGTGGGGCGAGATGCCGGTCGCGCCGAGGCCGAGCTCGTGCTGCACGCTCTTGCCGACGACCACGGCGCCCGCGTCGCGCAGCCGCGCCACCGCCGTCGCGTCGCGCGCCGCCGGGAGCGCCTCGCGGTAGACCGTGCCCGCGCGGGTCGGCAGGCCGGCGACGTCGACCTCGTCTTTTACCACGATGGGTATGCCGTCGAAGTGCCCGAGGCTCTGGCCCGAGGCGTAGCGCGCGCCCGCGGCGTCGGCGGCGCGGCGGGCCTGCTCGTCGTTGTAGTCGCGCACGGCGGCGTGGGCGGGGGTGCGGGCGGCGGCCTCGCGCAGGGCGGCGAGCACCCGGTCGAGGTGCTCGCGGGGGGTGAGCTCGCGGCGCGCGAAGCGCCCGTGCAGGTCGTCGAGGGTGATCACTTCGGGAGCTCCCCGGGGCCGACGGGGCGGTCGTCGAGGCTGGGGTGGTCGCCCGGCTCGAGCGGCAGCCGGAGGGCCGCGGCGATGCCCGACTCGGCGAACATCAGCCGCACGGCGGCCGCGGCGGAGAGGGGCGATTCGGCGGCGCGGACGAGGGCCCGGAGGGCGCGGTCGTCGAGGGGGGGGCTCTGCATGGCGGCGCACGATACGAACCGCCCGGCCCCCTTGGGAAGCGCCGCGAGCGCATGACAAGGGGTTCGCGGCGGGGCTGACCTCGTGCAAGATGCGGCAATGAGGTCGCGTTCAGCGGGTTGGCAGGTCGCGTGGTTGGCGTTGGTGGTGTCGGGCTGTGGTCTGGGCAGCTCGGTCGTGGGCGGGGCGCCGGACGCCTCGCTCGACGTCGGGGTGCTCGACGTCGCGCGCGACCTCGGCGCGACGGACGTCCCGCCGGCCGACGTCCCGACGATGTGCCGCAACAGCTCGGAGTGCGTCGGCAACGCGGCGGGCCCGGTGTGCAACACCGCCGCCGGCGTCTGCGTGGCGTGCAGCGGCACCGACGACCGCTGCGCCGCCGGGCAGCGCTGCGACGCGACGACCTTCACCTGCGTGGCCGGCTGCCGCAACGACGACGCCTGCGCCGCCGCGACGCCCGACGGCGGCGTCGTCGGCTCGGCGCCGCGCTGCAACCCCGCGACGCGCGCCTGCGTGGCCTGCCTCACCGACGACCACTGCACCCTCGGCCAGCGCTGCATGGGCAACGAGTGCGTCGCCGGCTGCGACGCCACGCGCGGCTGCGTGGCGGGGCAGACCTGCTGCAACGGCGGCTGCGTCGACATCCGCGCCAACACGGGCAACTGCGGCGGCTGCGGCACGACCTGCATGCTCAACAACGCCACCCCGGCCTGCCAGGTCGGCGTCTGCGCGGTCTCGGCGTGCGGCGCGGGCTTCGGCGACTGCGACAGCGCGCCGGCCAACGGCTGCGAGGTCGACACCCGCACCTCGCTCGCCCACTGCGGCGCGTGCGGCAACGCCTGCCCCTCGCGGGCGGGCGCCACGCCCACCTGCGCCGCGGGCGCCTGCGGCTTCACCTGCGACGCGGGCTTCGCCG
>JAQBQI010000035.1 GCA_028287085.1 Myxococcaceae bacterium | reverse complement strand
CCGCGACGAGGGGTGGGCCCGGCTGCTCGAGGTCGAGCGCGCCGAGGACGCCCTCTGCGGCCCGCTGCGCTTCGGCAACGCCGGGGCCGAGGCGCTGTACGCCCCCATCCGCGAGGGCTACGCGTCGGGCGCCGCGCCGACGACCCTCGACCCGACGACCGAGCGGCTGCGGGCGGCGGCGCTGCTCACGCGCCCGACGGAGGGGGCGGTCGACGCGGCGTCGCAGGCGCTGGTGGCCTTCTGGGTCGGCACCGCGGGCCTCGGCTTCGTCTTCGACGTGTTCATCACGCCGCGGCCGTGGTCGTTCACGAAGTTTCACCTGCGGCTCGAGCGCACCCTCGTGGGCCCGCCCGACGGGACGAGCAGCAGCAGCCACCGGTGGCTGCCGCCCTCGAATCAGTCGATCGTCGAGCTGCGGCGGCTGCTGTTCGCGCTGCCCGAGGCCGACTTCGCGCGGGCCCACGCCGAGGGCCTCGACTGGTTGCGACGCCACGACGGCCTCGCGCGGCCGGACGAGCGGAGCCAGGTCGCCTACGCGCTGGCGCGCGACCCCTCGCTGGCCCACGACATGGTGCGCGAGGCGCTGGCCGCGCCGCACTTCGCCCACTACTACTCGCTCCTCGGCTCGATCACCGACCTCGCGCTGACCCGGGAGTTCGTCGCCCGCTACGTGAGGGCGCTCGCGTCCGAGTCCCGCTACGCGCTCGACGTGGTCGAGGCCTTCGGGCGCGACGCCGCCGAGATGATGAGCGCGATTCTCGAGGAGCGAGCGACGTGGAAGCCCGCGCTCTGGCCCTCCGACCGCAAGCGCCTCGAGGCGGCGTGGAAGCTGGCGCTCACCGACCCGCGGCCGCCGACGCCCGCCGCGCCGACGGGCTGAAGCCCGCGAAGGGGTCTGGACAGCGGGCGCGACCCGCGGCGAGTCTCCGCCCGCCGCCGAGTCTTCGGCGCGGGAGGATCGACCCAATGGGACTGCTCGACTCGATGTTCGGTGGAGGCACCAACCTGACGCTCGCGATCGACCGGCCGACGGGCTCGCCCGGCGGCGTCATCGGCGGCGCGATCACGCTCACCGGCGGCAAGAAGCCGCTCAAGCTCACCACGCTGCGCGCGCACCTCATCTACGTCTCGGTGCACTCGCGCCCCGAAGGGGGGCTGCCCGACATCCAGACGCGCGTCGTCGGCGAGCAGACCGTCGCCGCCGGCATCGACCTCGCGCCGGGCGCGACGCACGCGTTCACCTTCCGCATCACGCTGCCGCACGACACGCTGCCGACGGCGCACAACGTCACCTACCGCGTGCAGGCCGTGGCCGACATCCCCGGCGTGAAGGACCCGTCGGCCGAGGTCGACCTCAAGGTCGTCGACGCCGACGCCGACGCGCACCGCACCATCCCCCTGCAGGAGATCTACGCGCGCTTCCCGGGGCTCCAGTCGCCCGACCCGACGCAGCTCTGCCGCGCCATGAACGACCTCTTCCTCGAGTGCTACTCCAACGGCGGCCAGTTCATGGAGGCCGAGCCCCTGCTCGCCCACCACATGCGCACGGGAACCGTCGAGGTGCGCCGCCAGGCGCTCCAGGCGTGGGCCAACCTCGTCGACAACCGCGTGCAGCCGCAGCACCTCCAGTCGCTCTACGCCCTGGCCAACATCCCCGGGCTCGACCAGGAGACCTTCGACGAGGTCGTCCGCTCGGCCTGCAAGTTCGCCGAGGAGGGCGCCTTCGCGATGGTGCAGCAGCTCGCCACCTACGCCGACCCGCACGTGCGCCGCGTCACCGCCGAGAGCCTGCGCTTCCACGCCGCGTCGCGCTTCCAGGGCAAGCGCGAGCTGCTCATCCAGATGATCCAGGACCCCGACGCCGGCGTGCGCGCCGCGGCCGTCATGGCCTTCGGCGACTTCCGCGACGACCAGCAGGTCATGTACGGCGTCGCCAACCAGGTCGACACCGACCCGTCGCCCGAGGTGCAGGCCGCCTGCATCGGCGCCCTCTCGCTGGCCCACCACCACGGCCTCGGCGAGCTCACCCTCGCGGTCTACGAGAAGCACGTCGGCAACCCCAACGAGCGCGTGCGCCAGGAGATCGCCGAGAACCTCCACTGGCAGCCCGAGGCCGCCGCGCAGCGCATCTGGGGCCTCGCCCAGAAGCTCCTCAGCGACGCCTCGGAGAACGTGCGCCGCTCGATGGCGTTCCAGTTCTGCAACATGGAGCGCTTCCCGCAGCTGCTGCCGCTGATCCAGCACGCGGCCGAGAACGACCCCTCGGCGGAGGTGCGCCGCGAGGCCCTGCGCGGCATGGCGCGCATCTCGCCGCCGCAGCAGCTCATCGCCTATTACAACCAGAAGCTCGCGCTCAACCCCGACACCGAGACCCTCTGGGCCATCATCAGCGGGCTGCGCGACCACAACACCACGCGCGAGGCCAAGGCGCTGCTCACGCGGCTCGGGCAGCACCCCGACCACGACATCGCCAACGCCGCCCGCGACGCGATGGGCTGACCCGGTGGGCGCGCGCGACGGGGGCGACGCCGCGGAGGAGTGCGATGTCCTCCTCGTCGGCGCGGGGATCATGAGCGCCACGGTGGGCCTGCTCCTGAAGGAGCTCGACCCGTCGCTGCGCGTGGCCGTGTACGAGCGGGCCGACCGGGTGGCGGCCGAGAGCTCGGACGCGCGCAACAACGCGGGCACCGGGCACAGCGCCCTCTGCGAGCTGAACTACACGCCCGAGGGCGAAGACGGCGCGGTCGACGTCCGCAAGGCCGTGAAGATCATGGAGTGCTTCGAGGTCTCGAAGCAGCTCTGGGCCTGGCTGGTCGCGCGCGGCTGCTTCGACGACCCGGGGGCGTTCATCCGCGCGGTGCCGCACCTGAGCTTCGTGCGGGGAGAGGCCGACTGCGACTTCCTCCTGCGGCGCTTCGCGGCGCTACAGTCGTGCCCGCTTTTTTACGGGATGAAGTACTCCGAGGCCCCCGAAGACCTCGCCGGGTGGATGCCCCTGGTGATGGCCGGCCGCGACCCCGCCGAGCGCGTGGCGGCGACCCGCAGCGAGCTCGGCACCGACGTCGATTTCGGCGCGCTCGCCCGCGGGATCTTCGCGCACCTCGGCCGCGCCCACGGGGTGAAGGTGCACCTCGACTGCGCGGTGAAGTCGCTCGCCCAGGAGGCCGACGGGCGCTGGGCGGTGGGCGTCCACGACGAGATCGTCGACGAGCGCCGCGCGGTGCGGGCGCGCTTCGTCTTCCTCGGCGCGGGCGGCGGCGCGCTCGACCTGCTGAACGAGTCCGACATCCCCGAGGGCGACGGCTACGGGGGCTTCCCGGTGAGCGGGCAGTGGCTGGTCTGCACCAACCCCGCGGTGGTCGCGCGGCACCACGCGAAGGTCTACGGCAAGGCCGGCGTCGGGGCGCCGCCGATGTCGGTGCCGCACCTCGACTCGCGCTTCATCGACGGCGAGCGCACGCTGATGTTCGGGCCCTTCGCGGGCTTCTCGACGCGCTTCTTGAAGGAGGGCTCGTACTTCGACCTGCCGCTCTCGCTCACGCCCGACAACCTGCTGCCGATGCTGGGCGCGGGCATCCGCAACCTCGCGCTCACGCGGTACCTCGTCGGGCAGGTGCTGATGGGCTTCGACGAGAAGGTCGCGGCGCTGCGGGAGTTCGTGCCCGACGCGTCGCCCGACGACTGGGAGCTCACCGTCGCCGGCCAGCGCGTGCAGGTGATCAAGAAGGACGAGGCGCACGGCGGGCGGCTGGAGTTCGGCACGGAGATCATCTCGGCGCGCGACAACACCCTGGCCGCGCTGCTGGGGGCCTCGCCGGGGGCGTCGACGGCGGCGTCGATCGCGCTCGACCTGCTGGCCGACTGCTTCCCCGAGCGGATGGCCACGGCGGCGTGGCAGGCGAAGCTGCGGGAGATGATCCCGTCGTACGGGCGGCGCCTCGCGGACGAGCCGGACTTCGCGCGCGCGCTGCGGGCGCGCACCCACGCGACCCTGGGTCTCCCCCGCTGACACGGGGGCCGCGGCGGGAGTAGCCTCCGCGGCCATGTACTTCGAGACGTTCAACCAGTTCAAGCAGCAGCTCCGTCAGCTCGACTCGTGGTTCGAGAAGGCGGAGGCCTACGCGAAGGAGAAGTCCTTCTCGCCCGACCTGTACCTCGGGTTCCGGCTCGCGCCCGACCAGTTCGGCTTCGCGCGGCAGGTGCAGATCGCGTGCGACACCGCGAAGCTCGGCGCCTCGCGCCTGACGGGCAAGGAGGCGCCTTCCCACGCCGACACCGAGAAGACCCTCGCCGAGCTGAGCGAGCGCGTGAAGTCGACGCTCGCGTACCTCGACACCTTCACCGCGCAGGACTTCGCGGGCACCGCCGAGCGCGTGATCACGCAGCCCCGCTGGGAGGGCAAGGTGATGAGCGGCGCCGACTTCTTCCTCCAGCACGTCGTGCCGAACTTCTTCTTCCACGTGTCGGCGGCCTACTCGATCCTGCGCCACAACGGCGTGCCGGTCGGCAAGCGCGACTACCTCGGCCCGCTCAACCAGCACCTGCCCTGAGCAGGGGGCGGGGGCGCTGGCCCTCACTCCCATCCCCCTCTCCCGTACCGCTGCTGGTTGACCCCATCTCCGCCGAAGCGAAAGTGGTGCGCAACCCGCTGATTCGCTGGGGTTCCGCGCCATC
>JAQBQI010000017.1 GCA_028287085.1 Myxococcaceae bacterium | reverse complement strand
CGTGCTGCTGATCGAGGGCTCGCTCTCGGGGACGCTGGGCTACCTCTGCAACGAGGTGATGCGGGGCGTCGCGCTGTCGGCCGCGGTCGAGACGGCGCGCGCGCGCGGCTTCACCGAGCCCAACCCCCAGGACGACCTCTCGGGCCTCGACGTCGCCCGCAAGGCGCTGATCCTGGTGCGCGAGCTCGGGGTGCCGATGGCGCTCGACGAGATCGAGGTCGAGCCGCTGGCGCCGGCGGAGATTCTCGCCGAGCGCTCGCTCGAGGCCTTCTTCGCGCGGCTGCGCGAGCACGACGCGTTCTTCACCGAGCGGATGCAGCGGGTTCGCGAGGAGGGGCGCGTGCTGCGCTACCTGGTGCGCATCGACCCGGGCGCGGGCGGAGGGAGGGCGAGCGTGCGCGTCGGACCAACCGTCGTCGAGGCGGCGCACCCGTCGACGCGGCTGCGGGGCGCGGAGTCCTTCGTGGCCTTCACGACGGAGCGCTACTCCGAGAGCCCGCTCATCGTGCAGGGGGCCGGCGCGGGCGGCGCGGTCACCGCGGCGGGCGTGCTCGCCGACGTGCTGCGGGTCGCGCAGGGCCTGCGCGGGCGTTGACACCCCGCGACCCATCATCCATTCAAGCGCCGAAACCGCGATGACCATCGTTCAGGTCGACCATGTGACCTTCGGCTACGGCGTGGACCTCCTCTTCGAGGACGTCTGCTTCACGCTCGCGGCCGGCGAGCGCCTCGCGCTCGTGGCGCCCAACGGGCAGGGCAAGAGCTCGCTGCTGCGCATCCTCGCGGGCGACCTCGCGCCGGACGAGGGCCGGGTGCTCACGCCCCGCGCCGTGCGCGTCGGCTACCTGCACCAGTCGCACGAGCCCGACCCCTCCGCGACCGTGATGGAGGTGCTGATGAAGCCCTTCTCCGCCGCGCGCGAGGCGCGTCACGCGCTCACCGAGGCCGAGCACGGCGCGGCCACCGGGCTCGCCGCCGACCTCGACCGGCTCACCCGCGCGCAGGAGCACTACCAGCGCATCGGCGCCGACGCCGTCGAGCGCGAGGTGTCGACCCTCGCCACGCGGGTGGGCTTCTCCGACGCCGACCTCGAGCGCGACGTCGCGTCGCTGTCGGGCGGCGAGCGCGGGAGGTTGCAGCTCGCCGCGGTGCTCGCCGCGAAGCCCGACCTGCTGCTGCTCGACGAGCCCACGAACCACCTCGACATCGAGAGCACGGAGTGGCTCGAGGCCTTCCTGCGGGGCTTCGCCGGCGCGGTGGTGGTGGTCTCGCACGACCGCGCCTTCCTCGACGCGACGTGCCCGCGCACCGCGGAGCTCGGGCTCTTCAAGTTCAGGCTTTACGAGGCCGCGTACTCGACCTACCTCGTGCTCCGCGAGGACGACCTCGCCCGCGAGCGCCGGGAGCTGGAACTCCAGCGCGCGGAGATCGCGAAGACCGAGGACTTCATCCGCCGCAACCTCGCGGGGCAGGGCACCAACCAGGCGAAGTCGCGCCGCAAGATGCTCGACAAGCTGGTGCGCATCGAGCGCCCGGAGGACATCTGGGCCGACGCGAAGAAGCTCGGGATGCGCTTCGCCCAGGGGCGCCGCTCGGGGGACATTGTCATCGAGGCCAAGGGCCTCGGCGCCGAGCGCGGCGGGCGGCGGCTGTTTGCGGGCATCGAGCTGCAGGTGCGCCGCCTCGAGCGCCTCGCCATCGTCGGCCCCAACGGCAGTGGCAAGAGCACGCTGCTGAAGCGCCTCGCGGGCCTCGGCGACCCCGCGGACAGCGGCGACGTGCGCCTCGGCACCAACCTCGACCTCGGCTACTTCGACCAGCACCTGGAGTCGCTCGACCCGCGGCGGAGCTGCGTCGAGGAGATCCGCGCGGTGCGCCCCGACATGGTGGTCGACGCCGCGCGGCAGTACCTGTCGCGCTTCCGCTTCTTCGGCGACGACGCCTTCCGCGCGGTGGGCTCGCTCTCCGGCGGCGAGCGCACGCGCCTCGCCCTCGCGCGCCTGCTGCTCGTGCCGCGCAACCTGCTGCTGCTCGACGAGCCCACCAACCACCTGGACATCCCGGCGTGCGAGATCCTCGAGGAGGCGCTCGCCAACTTCGAGGGCACCGTGATCGTCGTGTCGCACGACCGGCGCTTCCTCGACCGCGTGGCGACGCGGGTGTTTCACCTCGACGACGGGGTCGTGACCCTTTACCCGGGCACGTATTCGGAGTTCGTGGCGCGCGGCCGCAAGGCGAAGGCGGCGCCCGCGCCGGTGGCCGCCGCGCCGGTGGCGGCCGGGCCCGCGCCGGTGGGCAAGGAGTCGCACGAGGAGCGGCGCAAGAAGTCGCGCGAGGAGGAGCGCCGGCGCAAGCGCGTGACCGACCTCGAGCGCATGATCGCGGAGGCCGAGGCGACGCTGACGACGCTGCGCGCCGAGCTGACCGAGGGCTACGGCAACGACTGGGCGAAGCTCGCGAAGCGGGCCGAGGAGGAGCGTAGCCTCGCCGTGAAGGTCGACGGCTGGACCGAGGAGTGGATGAAATTGTCGGAGGAGACCGCGTGATGCTGCGACGAGGCGGATGGGGCGTGGCGCTGGTGCTGCTGGGCTCGCTCGCGTGCCGGCGGGGCGCCACGGCGACGCCCGCGGCGGACGGCGCGGCGGTGAGCGCCGAGCCGGTGCCCGAGCCGGGGTTCACGGTGCGCACCGACTCGACCGACGTGGTGTTCTTCTGGTTCGACGCGCAGGGTCAGTCGCACGCGGTGACGCGCGCGAGCGAGGTGCCCGAGTCGGCGCGCGAGCTGGTGCGGGTCGACCCGTCGCGCCCCGAGCTGCGCCGCCCCGGCTGGATCTGGATGACCAACCTCCGCGCGCCCTCGACGAACGGCGTGCTCGGGCTGCGGGCGGTGAAGGCCGAGTCGCTCGCTACTGTGCTCCTCGCGCGCGTCGGCCAGGAGGGCCCCCTCGGCTCGGCGCCCCCGCCGGCCGCGGCGCCTGACGCCGGCGCGGTCGCGACGCGCGGGCCGTCGCAGGTCATCGTCTACGGCGCGTCGTGGTGCAGCGCGTGCCACCAGGCGGCGGCCTACCTGACGCGCCGCCACGTCGCCTTCGTGGAGAAGGACATCGAGCAGGACGCCGCCGCCGCCCAGGAGATGCGCGAGAAGGCGCAGCGGGCGGGCGTCGCGACCGGCTCGATCCCGATCCTCGACGTGCGCGGGCACGTGATGGTGGGCTTCTCGGCCGAGGCCATCGACCGCGCGCTGGCCGGTGGCTGAGCGCGCCTCGGAACTCCTCCGCGGGGCCGCGGCCGCGGTCGCGCCCAACGCCGGCGCGATCGAGCGGGTGGGCGATCGGGGCCGCCTCTGGGACGACCTCTACCACCGGCTCCTCGCGGCGAAATGGCGGTGGCTGCTGATCACCGTCTTCGCGGTCTACCTCGGGATGAACGCGGTCTTCGCGACGCTCTACCTGCTCGGCGGCGACTGCCTGGAGAACGCGCGCCCCGGCTCGGTGACCGACGCCTTCTTCTTCAGCGTGCAGACGATGGCGACCATCGGCTACGGCAAGATGGTGCCGCGCACGCCCTACGCGAACGTGGTGGTGAGCGTCGAGGCCCTCTTCGGGCTGGTGAGCACCGCGATGGCGACGGGGCTCATGTTCGCGAAGTTCGCGCGGCCGAGCGCCCGCGTGATGTTCTCCACGAAGGCGCTGATGGTCGCGCGCGACGGCGTCGACTCCCTGGTCTTTCGCATGGCCAACGCGCGCGGCAACCAGATCGTCGAGGCCTCGCTGCACGTCACGCTGCTGCGCGCGGAGACCACGGTCGAGGGCGAGCGCGTCCGGCGCTTCCACGACCTCGCGCTCGCGCGCGCCTCCAACCCCGTCTTCGTCCTGAGCTGGACCGCGGTGCACCCGATCACGCGCGCCAGCCCCCTCCACGACGCGACCCCCGAGCGGCTGATCGAATGGGACGCCGCGGTGATCGTCTCGATGGTCGGAATGGACGAGACGTCGGGTCAGGCGGTGCACGCCCGGCACTCGTACGCCGCGAAGGACATCGTCTGGGGCGAGCGCTTCGTCGACATCATCGAGCAGATGCCCGACGGCCGCCGGCGGATCCACTTCGAGCGCTTCAACGCGACCGAGCCGGTGCCCGGAGCGGCTCAGTCGGACGGGGCGTCGGCGACCGCGTCGGCGGCGACCGAGCCGTCGTCGGGCGCGTAGCACCGGGGCAGGCGGGCGTCGCAGCAGCGCCGCCACGCCTCGCGAATGGCCTCCGGCGCGCTCGGGTCGATGTCGGCGACGCGCACCGTGCGGCGGAGGGTGACGCAGCGGCCCTTGTAGTCGTTGAAGTCGAGCTCGACGCGCACGTCGCCGCCGAGCACGGTGCAGTAGGCGCGGTCGTCGATCACCAGGGTCTGCGAAGGCAGCCCGAGGCGGGAGGGGTCTTCCGGCGCGGGCGCCATCGGGAGCCGGATGCGCAGCTGCCCGATGAGGGCGCCGTCGGAGGGACGGTACGCCCGCAGCTCGACGCGCGGCAGCGACGGGTCGAAGCCGCGCCCGCGCAGCGCCATCCAGATGTGCTGACCGCCCTGCGGGCCGGGGATGAGCGAGACGGCGTCGCCGTCGGCGAGCGCGCGGTAGTTGCGCAGGGAGCTGTCGGTGCCGGTGCCGAGCTCGAGCTCGGTGGGCGCGGCGAGGCACTGCCCGGCGTCGACGCCAGCGTCGGCGGGGGCGGGGTCGTCGCAGGCGGCGAGCAGCGCGACGAGCCCGCCCAGCGCGATCGTTCGGTCGATCAATTCACGCCCTGCATCAGCTGGAGCATGCGCGTCGCCGGCACGAACTCCGCGACGCGGGCGACCTCGCGACCGGTCGCGTCGAGGAGCAGCACGGTGGGCAGGCCGCGCACGTGGTGCCGCGCCTGGAGCGCGTCGAGGGCGGGGGTGCTCTCGGTCGCGTCGACGCGCACGGTGACGAAGCGTCGGGCCTCCTGGCGCACGGCCGCGTCGGAGAAGGTGTGCTGGAGCAGCTCTTCGCAGGCGGCGCACCAGGTCGCGCCGAAGTCGACGAGCACGGGCTGGTGGCGGGCGCGGGCGAGGGCGGCGAGGTCGGGGGTGGGCGCGACCCAGGCGATGGCGGGCGCGGGCGGCTCGTACGCGACGAGCCACACGCCGCCGAGGGCCGCGAGCGCGACGCCGAGCGCCTTGCGCCCGCGCTGCGTCGGGGTCCCGTTCTTCAGCGAGAGGTGGACGGCGCCGAGGGCGAGGCCGGCGACGACGATCGCCGCGAAGAACCAGCTGCTGGTCGGCAGGCCGCGCGGCGGGGCCGCGAACAGGGGGAGGATGTGCCGGAGGTAATAGAACGCGAGCACCATCAGCACGACGCCGAAGACGCTCTTCACGCGGTCCATCCAGAGGCCGGGCTTGGGGAGGCCGAGGGAGAGCGAGCCGACCAGCCAGAAGGGCAGGCCGAGGCCGAGCGAGTAGCTGAAGAGGGCGAGCCCGCCGCCCGTGACGTCGCGCTGCTGGAATACGTAGTCGAGTATGCCGACGAGGCCGGCGGTGGCGCAGGGCGCGGCGATGGGGCCGGTGGCGAAGCCGATGAGGAAGGCGCCGCGGGCGCCGAGGCCGCCGACGAGGGAGAGGCGGTCTTGCAGGCTGGAGGGGAGCGAGATCTCGAACAGGCCGAACATGTTCAGGGCCATGCCGAACATGAGCAGGGCCTCGAAGCCCTGCACCCAGGCGGAGCCGGCGAGGCGGCCCGCGACCGTGCCCGTGAGGCCCGCGAAGAGGCCGAGGGGGACGAAGAGCGCGGCGAGCCCGAGGACGAAGGCCGTCGAGAGCCACATCGCCCGCCCGCGGGTCTCGCGGCGCGCGCCGAAGACCGAGACGGTGATCGCGATCATCGGATAGACGCACGGCGTGGCGGCGGTCATGAGGCCCACGACGAAGGCCGAGGCGAGCGCGACGGTGAGCCCGTAGCGGTGCAGCGCGGTCGAGAAGAGGTCGTCGGCGTGCGCGGTCGCGGGGAGCGCGAGGAGGGCGAGGGACAGCGGCGCGACGAGTCGTCGGAGGGCGGTGGCGGTGCGCATGGATCGGGTGCCTTTCGCGGACGCGGCGGATCGTGGCGTCACGCGCGACGCGGCGCAACTGAATGCCCGGCGCGGTCACGCCGTCCTCCCGAACGCCCCGGGTTGTCGGTCAGGCGTAGCGGGCGGGCGGGTTGATGTATGGTGCCGCACCGCGGAAGGGAAGTGAGAGGTTCCATGCGAAAGCTGCTGGCAGTCGGTCTCGTGTCCTTCGTTGTGTCGGCGGTCGCGCTGTCGGGAGTGTCGCAGCCTCGCCGTCCGCCGCGCGGGCCGCGCCGGCCCGTCGCCGCGGCGCCGGCCGAGCCGCCGGTGTCGCCGCGCATCGCGCAGGAGCTCGGCACGCTCCGCTGGGGCATCAACCACGAGCAGGTGCTCGAGTACTTCCGCGCGACGATCCGCGCGAGCTACGCGCCGCGCATGCGCAACCTCGGGCAGGTCGAGCAGTACCGCATGGTCGAGCAGCGCGACGCCGAGGTGCGCGCGGTCGAGCGCACCTACGTCGAGTTCGACGGCGCCACCCCGCACCGGCGCTGGGACACCTCGTTCATCGGCGAGGAGTACACCCACAACAACCACGAGGCGATGCTCGTCTACGAGGACAACCGCGGCAATCGCGAGTTCTTCTTCTTCATCAACGACCGCCTGTGGAAGCGCGTGCAGGCGCGCAACACCGCCGGCGCCCGCATCAACCTCGACGACTTCTCGTCGCAGCTCGAGACCATCTTCGGCCCGGGCCGGCGCGTGATGGACGGCCCGCGCCTGCGCACCGTCGAGTGGCGCGACGACACCACGCGACTCCACGTCGTCGACGCGACGACCTTCTACAACGCGTTCTGCCTCATCTACGAGGAGGCCGCGACGGTCGCGCAGCTCCCGACGCTGCGCCGCAACGTGACGCCGCGCGTGACGCGCACCGCCGTCGCCGCCACCAACTCGGTGCCCGAGACGGGCAACACCACCGGCGACGCCAACGCCGACATCGTCGACCGCATCACCGGCAAGATCCGCCGGGTGCAGAACGCCGACGCCGGGGCCGCGGCGAGCGCGACCATCCGCCCGGCGGGAGCGGCCGCGCCGGCCGACGCGGGGCGGGCGGCCCCCCCGATCGATCAAGACCCACTCGGCGGCCTCGGGTTCTGATCGGTCAGGCGCGCGCGACGACCCGCACGGCCGCGACGGTGGGGTCGAGCCGGCGCAGGGCGGGCAGCAGCACGGTGTCGATCGTGTCGCGCTGCGCCGGGCAGCCGAGGCACGCGCCCCCCATCGACACCTCGACGACGTCGTCGACGCGGCGAACCCAGCGCAGCGCGCCCCCGTCCCTGGCCACGAGCGGCGCGAGCACCGACTCCACCAACGCGCGTAGCGGGCCCTGTCCTTCGAGGCGAGAGGCGGCGGTCATTCCGCCGCGCACCCTAGCACGAGCATTCTCGCGTTGACCCGGCGAGATCGACCCGAATAGGATCAACGAACCGTGGTGAGATTCCGGCTTCGCTTCCTGCTGCAGGAGCACGATCTGCCGCCCGGGGAGACGATCCTGGGGCGCAGTCCCGACTGCCACATCACGATCGAAGACCCGCTCATCTCGCGGCAGCACGCGCGCATCGTGGTCGAGCACGGCGTGGTGACCTTCCACGACCTGGGCAGCCGCAACGGCTCGCGCATCAACGGCCGCCCCATCAGCGGCTCGCAGGTGCTCGTCGATCAAGACCGGGTGCGCCTCGGCGCGCAGGAGCTGGTCTTCTTCCGGATGGAGACCTCCCAGTTTGCGCCCCGCTCCACCGGCGCCATGCGCCTGTGCGGCCGGTGCAAGACGCCCTTCCCCGAGGGGCCGCTGGTCTGCCCCCACTGCGGCCACGCCGTCACCGCGGTGCGCGAGGAGGAGACCGTCCCGGGCATCAGCGTGCCGGTGCGCCGCGCCTGGATCGCGCAGATGTTCGGCGACTTCATGGACCGCGCGCTGCCGCAGGGGAAGTTCGCCGAGGCCGACCGCATCCTCCGGCGCGCCGCCGAGGAGGCCGAGGAGCGCATCGCCGCGGGAGAGATCGACCCCGCGTACCTGGCCCGCATCGCCGAGTACGCCTTGAAGCTGGCGTTGTTGAAGCGCGACTCGCAGTGGGTGGGTTGGGTGCTCGACGCGTATCGTCGCGCGAAGAAGATCCCGCCGGCGCCGACCGTGGCGGGCCTCGAGCGGGTGGCCGACCTGCCGGGCTTCTACGAAGCGCTCGATCGTCTGCTGTCGGTCTGCCACGCCGACGACGTCCCCGTC
Organism: Myxococcaceae bacterium; assembly: GCA_028287085.1. Taxonomy (GTDB): domain Bacteria; phylum Myxococcota_A; class Polyangia; order Polyangiales; genus SCUS01. The sequence continues at coordinate 6,868 of JAQBQI010000017.1, read as the reverse complement.
GGGGAGCAGGACGCGCCGCAGCTGGCCGCGCTCGAGGCGCTGGCCGAGCAGGGCGCGACGCCGCCGGCGGCCGCGGGCACCACCGAAGATCCGTCGCGCCCCTGAGCGGGGCGGAGGGGGAGGGCGTCGTTCAGGGAGCGGCGCCGGTGCGGCTGAGCGCGTCGGCGAGCTGACGGTGGTCCTGGGCGAGGGTGTCGACGAGGGTGCGGAGGTTGCGCACGCGCGCGACGTACTCCGACCACGGGCGGGTGAGGCCGCCCATCGCGACGGCGCCGAGGCCGCCGCTGACCGACACCGGGATGGCCACCGTGCCGAGCACCGCGGGCGTCGTGAGGTCGCCGCCGGTGTAGAGCTGGCGGGTGGGGGGCGTGCCCGCGAGGGCCGGGGTGATCGGGACGGCCCCGGCCGGGTCGGCCGCGCCGAGCGACACCAGCGTGCTGATGACGCGGGGGCCGCCCTCGGGGCCGGCCGCGAAGACCACGCCGAGCCGCTGGTACTCGCCGCGCACGCGCTGGAGGTCGGTCAGCGAGGTCTGGATGAGGCGCATGCCGGGCTGCGTGGTGCCCTGGTGACGCCGCAGATCGCCCCACGCCTGGGCGAGCTCGAACTGCACCTTCATGAGCTTCTGCACGAGGTCGGGCCGCAGGCGGCCGACGCGGCCCGCGTAGACGTCGGGCATGAGCGGCGGGTCGGGCGGCTGCTGCGCGAACCAGGTGACGAGCTCTTCGTCGATGGTGGCCGTCTGCGGGGCGGCGGCGGGCTGACCCGCCGGCTCTTCGCCCGCGGCGGCGATGCCGGCGGCGGTCGCGGCGTGGTCGACCTTGTTCTTCATCGTGGCGATGACGGTGCCGGCCGTGTCGACGCTGCGGCGGATCTCGCCGATGGCCTCGACGGTGCGCGCGCCCTGCTTACGCGACTCCATGAAGCCGCCCATGAGGAAGCCGCCGGTGAGCGCGATGGCGCCCGCGATGACCATGCCGAGGACGGCGCCGGTGTTCTTGCGGCCGACCTCGTCGTCGCTCACGGCCTTGTCGTCCATGACGAGCCGGATCTCCTGCGGGCCCGCGCTGACGGTCGACGACGCGAAGGGGTCGGCCGCCATCGCGCGCGCCCGATCCTGCGCCGCGCGCTCGGCGACGGCCCGCGCCGCGCGCTCGGAGGCCTGGCGCGCCTCTTCGGCGGCGCGCGCCTCGGCGGCGGCCTTCTCGGCCATCTGCTGCTTGATGAAGTCAGGTACCGCGATGTCGGAGCCCGACGACGCGAGCACCGGTTCGGCCACCGGATCAAGGCCCCCCGAGGGCGTCCCGGCGCCCGCGCCGCCGTACTCGGGCGGCGCCGCCGCGCCGGGGGGATTGCCCACCACGGTGCGGTTCAATCGAGCCTTCAAATCAGGCTTCTTCTTCTCTTCGGCCATCGGGGATCACTGCTCCTTCGCGGCGGTCACGACCTCGCGCCGTTTTCGCGGGTCGGACGCTATCGTCGCGCTTCTCGCACTGTCAAGACGACTCCACTGCGCCCGCGTGAACGCCGCGCGCGCCGCGCGTTCGGTGGTACCGTGCGGCGATGATCCACAGTGCGCTTCGCGCGCTCATCGCAGGTCGCGACCTCGACGAAGACGAGGCCACCGCGGCGATCGAGGAGGTGCTCTCCGGCGAGGCCTCCGCCGCGCAGATCGCGGCCCTGGCGACGGCCCTGCGGATGAAGGGTGAGACGGTCACCGAGATCAAGGCCGCCGCGCGCGCCCTGCGTCGTCGCTGCGAGCCCATCGAGGGCCTGCCCGGCATCCTGCTCGACACCTGCGGCACCGGCGGCGGGACGAGCTCGACCTTCAACGTGAGCACCGTCGCCGCCATCGTCGTGGCCTCCTGCGGCGTCGCGGTGGCCAAGCACGGCCTGCGCGCGGTGACCTCGCGCACGGGCAGCGCCGACGTGGTCGAGGCCCTCGGGGTGCGCATCGACGCGCCCCGCGAGGTGGTGCGGCGGTCGCTGCGCGAGGTGGGCATCACCTTCCTCTACGCGCCGAGCTTTCACGTCGCGCTCGCCAACGCGGGGGTGGTGCGCCAGGAGCTGGGCTTTCGCACGATCTTCGACCTCATCGGCCCGCTGGCGAACCCCGCCGGGGCGACCCATCAGCTGCTCGGCGTGCACTCCCCGGGCTACCTGCGGAAGATGGCCGAGGTGCTCTCGCGGCTCGGCGCGCGCCGCGCGTGGGTTCTCCACGGCGCGGGCGGGATGGACGAGGTGAGCCCGTCGGGGCCCACCCAGGTCGTCAGCGTGCGCCAGGGAGTCCTCATCGAGAGCACCGTGACCCCGAACGACTTCGGCCTCGATCCGGTGCCCTGCGAGGCGCTCGCGGGCGGCGACCCGATGACCAACGCCCGCATCGCGCGCGCGGTTCTCGACGGCGAGCCCGGGGCGCGCCGCACCGCGGTGGTGCTCAACGCCGCGGCCGGCCTCGTGGTCGCCGAGGTGACCTCCGACCTGCGCGAAGCGGCGACGCTCGCCGCCAATGCCATCGACTCGGGGCGGGCGCGCCAGACCCTCGACCGCTGGGTCGTCGCCTCGAACGCCGAAGTCGACGAAGACGGATAGAGACTTTCACGCCGCACGCCACCGTCTCTTCGCACTATCGCTGTCTATTTCGTTCGCGGCATTGCGCGTGCTAACGCTCTCACTGATGAGTCGCCGCGCACGTTGGCAGGAAGGCGTCGAAGTCCTCCGCGAGATGGCCGCAGTGGCGCGTCAGGGATGGCTCATCCCGCAGCCTTCCCGCACGCTCAAGCAACACGGCGACGCGAAGCATCTCGTCGTGTTCGTTCATGGGTTCTTCGCCTCATCTGGGGTGTTCCGCCCCATGGCATTCGCGCTGGCGCGCGAGGGCCTGGCGCCGCGCCAGGTGCACTTCGACTACACCCCGGTGGGCAGTATCGAGCGACACGCGAGGCGACTCTCGACGGTCATCGCCGACGCCCGCGTGCCCGGCCCGGTGATCGTGGTCGCCCACTCGCTGGGCGGGCTCATCGTGCGGCACGCGGTGCAGCACCTCGGCCTCCACGTCGACGCGCTGGTCACGATGGGCACCCCCCACCGCGGCACCTCCCTCGCGAAGCCATGGCCGTGGCGCCTGGCCCAGGAGCTCTCGCCCGGTAGCGTCGCCATCGACTCGCTCTGGGCGACCTCGCACCGCCTGCACCGCACGGCGGTCACCTCCGTCGTCGCCGAGCAGGACCTGCTGGTCGACGCCGAGAGCGCCGCGCTGCCGGGCTCCCGCGTCGTGAGCATCCCGGGCGTCGGCCACCACGGCGTCCTCTACGATCCGCTGGCCTGGGAGGCCGTGCGGCACTCGATCCGATCGACCACCGAGGCCCCCGCGGACGGCGCCGAGCGCACGTCCGGGGAGTTCGTCCTCGGCCCCGACGGGGCGGTCAGGGACCGAGCCGGTTGAGCATCCGCGGGAAGGGGATCGTCTCGCGGACGTGGCCGAGCCCGCAGGTCCACGCGACGGTTCGCTCGAGGCCGAGGCCGAAGCCGGCGTGGGGCACGCTGCCGTAGCGGCGCAGGTCGAGGTACCACTCGAAGGCCTCGCGCGGCAGCCCGTGGGACTTGATGCCCGCTTCGAGGTTCGCCAGCACGTCTTCGCGCTGACCGCCGCCGATGATCTCGCCGTAGCCTTCGGGGGCCAGGACGTCCATGCCCAGCGCGAGCCGCGAGTCTTCGGGGTCACGCTTGAAATAGAAGGCCTTCAAGGATGCAGGGTAGCGGTGCACGATCACCGGCCGGTCGTAGGCTGATGAGATCACCGTCTCCTCGTCGGCGCCGAAGTCGTCGCCGAACTCGGGCCTGCGCTCGACCGCTCCGTCGGAGTGCACGACCAGGGTGCCGCCGGCCTTGCGGGCGTCCCACGCGTCCTGCAACACCTTGATCGCCTCCTCGTAGCGGATGCGGGGGAAGGGGCCCTGCACCCGCTCGAGCATCTTGGTGTCGCGCTCGAGCACCTTGAGCTCTTCCTTGCGGTTCTCGAGCACGCGCCCGACCACGGAGACGAGGAAGTCTTCGGCCAGGGCCATGTCGCCGTCGAGGTCCATGAAGGCCACCTCGGGCTCGACCATCCAGAACTCGGCGAGGTGCCGGCGGGTCTTGGACTTCTCCGCGCGGAAGGTCGGGCCGAAGCAGTAGACCTTGCCCAGCGACATCGCGGCGGCCTCGGAATAGAGCTGCCCCGACTGGGTCAGATAGGCCTTGTCGCCGTGGTAGTCGGTCTCGAAGAGGGTGCTCGTGCCCTCGCACGCGTTGGGCGTGAAGATCGGCGCGTCGACGAGCGTGAAGTCGTGGCTGTCGAAGTAGTCGCGAATGCCCTTCACGATCTCGTGGCGCACCTTGAGGATCGCGTGCTGCCGGCGCGAGCGCAGCCAGAGGTGGCGGTGGTCCATCAGGAAGTCGGTGCCGTGGTCCTTCGGGGAGATCGGGTACTCGCCGACGACCGCGCCGATGACGACCAGGGACTTCACCGCGAGCTCGTAGACGCCCTCCTGCTTGGGGTGCGCGCGCACCTCGCCGGTGACCGAGAGGGAGGTCTCCTGGGCCATGTGGTCGGCCACAGCGAAGGCCTCGTCGCCGACGTCGGCGCGCGACGCGATCGCCTGCACGATGCCGCTGCCGTCGCGCACTTCGAGGAAGACCAGCTTCTTGCTGGAGCGCTTGTTGTAGAGCCACCCGCGCACGGTCACGGTCTGGCCGACGTGGTCTTTGAGCGTGTCGATACGGACGATCGTCTCCATAGGGCGCGGAGGAGTACCACACCCGGCGACGACGGACAGCGGAGCGCGTGGAGGGGGGCCGGAGCGGCGGCGGGCGCGCTACTTCTTCTTGCCGAAGAAGGCGCGGACGGGGTCGGGCAGTCGCGAGACGACCTCGCTCTTCGCGAGGCTCACGTACGAGCGCGCCATCTGCTTCGCGACGGCCACCTTGGCGTCGAGGCTCGCCGTCGTCGGGGCCTCCAGGCCGAGCGTGCCCTCCTCGAACTGCTGCTTCGTCTTGCGGCGCTGCAGCTTGCCCGACGAGGTCTTCGGCACCGTGCCCGGCGGGATCAGCACCACCTGCCAGGTGTTCAAGCCGAGGGCGCCCTGCACCACCTCGGCGACGCGCTTGCGGCTGGCCTCGAGGGCCTCCTCGGAGGGGCGCTCCTTGCCCGCCCACTCGGCGACGATGACGAGCTGCTCGCTCGACGCCGTCGCCGTGAGCGTCGCGAAGGCGACCGCGCTGCCGCGGCGCACGCCCTCCACGTCGTTGACCACCCACTCGACGTCCGTCGGGTAGTAGTTGCGGCCGTGGATGATGATCATGTCCTTGATGCGGCCGCACACGTAGACGGCGCCGTCGGCGAGGTAGCCCTTGTCGCCGGAGTAGAGCCAGCCGTCCTTGAAGCTCGCGGCGGTCATCTCGGGGTTGTCGTAGTAGCCCGGGCAGACGCTCGGCCCCTTCATGCAGAGCTCGCCGATCGTGCGCTCGGGGAGCACGTTGCCGTCGGGGTCGCGCACCGAGACCTCGTGGCCCTCGAAGGGCTCGCCGCAGCAGACGACCTCCACCGTGCTGCCGGGGGCGGCGGTGGCGGGGTCGACCGCGCGCGCCTCGCCCTGGCGGAAGGCCGCGACGTCGACCGTGTCGACGCGGAGCGTGGCCGACGTGTGGCGCGCGAAGCTGATCGCGAGCGTGTTCTCGGCCATGCCGTAGCAGGGCAGGAGGCAGCTGCCGTCGAGTCCGGCCTTGGAGAAGCGGTCGACGAACTCGCGCAGCGTCGCGGGCTGGATCGGCTCGGCGCCGCAGCCCAGGTGCTTCATCGAGGAGAGGTCCCACTTCGCGAGCTCGGCGTCCTTCACGCGGCGGGTGGCGAGGGCGTACGCGAAGTTGGGGGCGAAGGTGATCGTGGCGCGCTGCTTGTGGATCATCTCCAGCCAGTAGGCGGGCCGCTTCACGAACTCCATGGTCGGGAGGAAGGTGATCGGGAGGCGCCCGAAGAGCGGCACCATCACGAAGCCGATGAGGCCCATGTCGTGATAGAGCGGCAGCCACGAGACGCCGTGGTCGGTGTCGGGGTTGGTCTTGAGCCCGTCGCGGGCGATGACGATGCAGTTGGCCGCGAGGTTGGCGTGCGTCACGACCACGCCCTTGGGCGACGACGTGCTCCCGGAGGTGTACTGGAGGAAGCAGGTGTCCTCGGGGGAGACCGTCACCTCGGTGTTGGCGCGCGGCGCCGACAGGTCGAGCGACTCCACCACGATGAGCTTCTTCACCGCGCCCGTGTCGAGCACCGACCCGAGGATGGGCCGCACCTGCTTGCTGATGAGCAGCGCGCTGGCGCCCGACGAGGTGACGATGTGCTCGACGTTCTTGACGTAGCTCTCGACCTTGCCGAGCGCGACCGGGGGGTACATCGGGACGGGGATGATTCCGCCGAGCGTGGCGGCGAGGAAGGTGAGGACGAAGTCCTCGGGCACCGGGATGACCATCGCGAGACGGTCGCCCTTGCGCAGCCCCTCGGCGTAGAGCGCCGCGAGGCGCGCGCGCGCCGCGTCGAGCAGCTCGTTCCAGTTGTAGTACTTGTCCGCCGTGCGGGGGTCGGCGAAGGTGAATCCCCCGCGGTCGCCGCGCATCGCGGCGGCGTCGCGAATCGCGTCCGCGACCGTCGTGGACCAATCATGCTGGGTCATTGGAGTACTGGCGTCCTATGCGATGGAACGGGTGTTGTCGGATGAAGCCGGACGACCGGGTCCGTGCGGCGCGGGACCATACTGACGGCCCCCGCGGCTGTCACCGTGCGAAGCCCGCTGCCCACGGCGCGCCGCGCGCTGCGTCGCTCGCTTCGCAGTGC
>JAQBQI010000014.1 GCA_028287085.1 Myxococcaceae bacterium | reverse complement strand
TGGTGCACGGGCGCCTGGGGCGGCGGCTGGAAGGCGGGCTGCGCGACCGGCGCGGGCTGCGCGAACGGCGCCAGCGGGGCGGGGTGCGCCGCGGGGTCGACGAGGCCGTGCTCCTTGATGGCGGCGAAGAGCATCCCGAGGGACTGCGCGATGGCCGCGGTGGCGTCGCCGACGCCGGGGTAGGCCTGGTCGACCGACTGCATCGCGCCGAGGGTCTCTTGCAGCACCGTGCGGGCCTGGAAGATCAGCGTCGCGTCGCCGGTGCCCCGCTCGACCTGGAACAGCGGCCCCATCGCGCGGGCGAGGCCCTGCACGATGTTGAGGACGGCCGCGGGCACCGTGGGATCCTGCTGGAGCGCGGCGAGGGAGCTGGCGAGGCGCTGGCGCGCGGCCCCTGCGGTCGCGGCGATCGGTGTGTTGCTCATGAGTGCGAATCAGCCTCCCGTCGTGCGCGCCCGCTGGTCGTGCGATGGGCGCGGCTCACGTCGGGGGGCAGCCTAACGTGCCCGAGGGGCCGCGATCAACGACGGCGCTCAGGCCGCGGAGAGTTCGCGCGTGAACACGTAGCGGTCGCGCCCGGGCCCCGCGTAGTCGGGCGCCAGCGCGACGTGGTACCCGAGCGCCCGGTGGAACTCGATGCTCGCCTGGTTGCCGGGCGTCGTGATGGCCTTCATGCGCTGGGCGCCGTGGGCGCGCGCGCGCGCCGTGAAGCTCTCGTAGAGCCGGCGGCCGACGCCGCGCCGACGGTAGCCGTTGTCGATGCCGACGAGGTGGATGTACCCCGTGCCCGCGGCCGTGACGAAGCCGAAGAGGAAGCCCACGATGCGCCCCTCGTCCTCGACCACGAGCGCGTCGCCGCCGAGCTCGTGGAAGAACATCGGGTGCGCCAGCGCCGAGGTGGGGCCGCCCCACCAGCGGTCGATCACCGACACGATCTGGCCGAAGTCTTCCTGGGTGATCCCGCGGGTCTCCATGGGCGCGGGCCCTTGCCGCGGAACCCCAGCGCCGTCAACCACGCACCGCGTCGTAGCGCGAACCCGGGGGATGGCACCGATCGCGGAGGGCGTGCTACTGGGAGACGGTCGTGCTGATCGTCCTCGGATCACTCTTCGGGCAGGGTCTTCTCCACGGGGTCGGGCCGGACCACTGCCTCGCGATCGGGGCGCTGGCCTCGCGCGGGGGGCTGCGCCGCGCGCTGGCGGTGAGCGTGCGCTTCGGCCTCGGCCACACGGCGGTGCTCGGGGCGCTGGCGACGGCGACGGTGATCGCGGGGGTGGTGATCCCCGCGCGGTGGGAGTCGGCGCTCGAGGTGGTGGGCGGCGCGTCGCTGCTGGCCCTCGGCTGCTGGACCCTGCTGAGCGGCGTCCCGAGCGACGCGACGCACCACCACGGCGACGGCGTGATGCACGCGCACGACCTCACCGAGCACGGCCCGCGCGCGTCGGCCGTCGCGGTGAAGGGCCCCTTTCCGCTGCTGGCGGGGGCGCTCTTCGGGCTGTCGGGCGTGCGCAGCCTGGTGCTCGCGCTGCCGCTGATGGCGCAGCACGACCCCGCGGTGCTGGTGGCGGGCGTGCTGCTCTTCGGCTTCGGGGTGCTGCTCTCGATGGTGCTGGTGGGCTACCTCACGCAGCGCGTCGCGACGGCGGCGCGCCGGGTCGAGCGGGGGCTGCGCGCGCTGGTGGGCCTCTCGTCGATGGCCTGCGGCGCCTGGTGGGTGATCGATCACATCGGGTGACGCCGCGGGCGCTCGCGCCGCGGGTCGGAGCGGGCATAGTCTCGCGATGATGAAGAACGCGATGCTGGCGGGGCTGATGGCGGTGGCGGCGATGGGCGCGGGGTGCGGCGACGTGCTCGACGACATCCTGCCCTCGAAGGGGAGCTGCACGACCCCGTCGCCGCGCTCGTGCACCGACTACACGGGCGACGCGTGGAGCACCCCGAGCAGCGGCAGCCGCGCGTGCACCGCGGTCGGCAACGGGGCGACCTACTCCTCGTCGGCCTGCGCCACGAGCGGCCGCGTGGGCTCGTGCGTGGTCAACAGCGGCATGTCGTCCGAGGCGGTGCTGCGCTTCTACCCGCCCAGCACCACGGCGACCGCGCAGGCCGCGTGCGGCGCGCAGGCCGGGTCGCGCTTCGTCGCGAACTGACCGTCCTTTCACCTCCCGCGGGGCGCTGCGCTATGGTCGGCGCGATGAACCCCGGCGCCGCCACCATCTCCGACGAGGGCGCCGCCGACGCGCTGATCCACGCCCTGCACCTGCACCCGCTCGTGGCGAAGGTGCTCGCGGGCCGCGGCTTCACCCGGCCCGACGCGACGCGGTCGTTTCTGTCGCCGAAGCTCGCCGAGCTCACGCGCCCCGACGGGATGGCCGACCGCGACGCCGCCGCCGAGCGCCTCGCCCACGCCGTGCGCGCGAAGCAGCGCATCGTGGTCTTCGGCGACTACGACGTCGACGGCATCACCAGCGCGGCGCTCATCACCCGCGCGCTGCGCGCCATGGGCGGCGACGTGTCGTGCCTCGTCGCCTCGCGCTTCGACGGCGGCTACGGCCTCTCCGACGCCGCGCTCGACCGCATCCTCGCGCTCTCGCCCGCGGTGCTCGTCACCTGCGACTGCGGCACCTCCGACCACCCGCGCCTCGAGCGCGCCCGCCAGGCCGGCGTCGACGCGATCGTCATCGACCACCACAAGGTTCCCGACGAGGCGCTGCCGGTGGTGGCCTTCCTCAACCCGCACCGCGCCGAGTGCCGCTTCCCGTACAAGCACATGGCCAGCGTGGGGCTCGCGTTCTCGGTCGCCGCCGCGGTGCGCGCGCGCCTCGGCGTCGCCCTCGACCTGCGCGAGTACCTCGACCTCGTCGCCCTCGGCACCATCGCCGACGTCGCCCCCCTCGACGGCGACAACCGCACGCTCACCCGCCACGGCCTCGAGCGCATCGCCGACGGGCACGGCGGCCCCGGGGTGCGCGCGCTGCTCGCGGAGTCGAAGCTGCGCTTCCGCCTCGTGGCGCGCGACGTGGCCTTCTCGCTCGCCCCGATGCTCAACGCGCCCGGCCGCCTCGGGCCCGCGATGCCCACGCTCGAGCTCCTGCTCAGCGAGAACGACCGCGACGCCCAGCCGCGCGCCTTCGCCCTCGCGCAGGCCAACCTCCGCCGCCGCGAGATCTCCGCGCAGCTCGTCGAGGAGGCGCTCGCGCAGGCCCACGCGCTCCACGGCGACCATCCCCCCGCCGGGGTGGTCGTGGCGGGCGACGGCTGGCACGCGGGCATGGGCGGCATCGTCGCCGGACGCCTCGTCGAGCGTCTGCAGGCCGCGGTGTGCGTCATCGCGATGGAGGGCGACCTCGGCGTCGGCTCGGTGCGCGCGCCGCGGGGCACGAAGCTTTACGACGCCGTGTATGCGTGCCGCGACCTGCTGGTGGGCTTCGGCGGCCACGACGCGGCCGCGGGGGTGCGCATCCGCCCCGAGCGCATCGGGGAGTTTCGCGCGGCCTTCGCCGAGGCCATCGCGCGCTCGGGCGGCACCCCGGAGCCCGAGCGCGCCCCCGAGGCCGAGCTCACCGAGGCCGACCTGACGGCCACGCTGGCCCGCGACCTGCGCGCGCTCGAGCCGACGGGCGAGGGCAACCCCGAGGCGGTGGTCTCGCTGCGCGGGGCGCGCCTGGGCGACGCGCGGCCTATCGGCGAGCAGCACCTGCGGCTGTCGTTCACGGTGGGGCGGCGCATGGTGGCGGGCTTCTTTCGCGAGGGGGTCGGGGCGCGGGCGCGGGGCGAACTGCCGGCGTCGCAGTCGCGGGTCGACGTCGTGGGCGTGCTGCGCACCGACCCGTGGACGGGCGCCGACGCCGTGCAGCTCGACGTGCGCTCGGTCGCCGCGGCGCGCTGAGCGCGGAGGGCGGGGGGCGGGGGGCGGGAGCGACGCCGGCGCGCGGGAGAGAAAACCGCAAGGGCGCAAGGGTCGCAAGGAAGAGCGAGAGGGAGAGGGTACTGAGGGCACGAGGTTGACCGACGCAGAGCGAACGAGTCGAGCGCACGAGCTCCGATCCCATCGTTCCTTCTGACCCTTGCGACCCTTGCGCCCTTGCGGTTTCTGCTCTGTCCCGCCCGCGTCGCCCCGAAGTCCGCGCCGGGGGTCAGCCCTTGAGCTCGAGCGTCGGCAGGCCGCGCGCGATGATCGCCTCGGCGAGCGCGCGGTGCTCCAGCGCCCCGTCGCGGCAGCGGCGACGGCGCGTCTCGTCGCCGATGTGGCCGAGCAGCGCGTTGACCCGCGACCACGCGCGCACGTACGCGTCGTCGGCCTCGCCCCGCCGCCCCGCCGCCGCGAGCGCGTCGGCGTAGACCCAGCGCGCGAAGACGTCGCCGTCCTCCAGCG
>JAQBQI010000116.1 GCA_028287085.1 Myxococcaceae bacterium | reverse complement strand
CGGTCGGGGCGGTGGGTCTTCGCGGCTTGGGCGCTTGGCTGGGTGTGGGCGGGGGTTTTGCGGGTGCGGGGGGGGCCGTGGTGGAGGTCGTGTTCGCGGGGGCGCGGGGGTTTTGCGGGGAACGGGTTGGTGGGAGCGACCGGGGTGAGGTGGCGGCCGTGTCCGTTGCACGTCGGGCATGGGGCGCCGTATTCGTGGGGGTCTTGGCCGGTGCCGTCGCAGCCATGGCAGGCGGCTGGGCGGTCAGCCATAGACGATCACTCCTTTGTCGGTGTCGACGCACCGGGTGAGCGGGCCGAAGGAGTCACCGTCGCCGGTGAACCACGATCCACGGAGTTCGTAGCCGGCGGCGATGAGCGCGGGGGTGATGACGTCGCGCTCGCTGGCCGCGTAGCGCTCGTAGTCGACCTCGACGTCGGGCAGGATCTCGTAGAGATCGATGAACGTCAGGTGCTCGCCGACGGGATGGCTCCGGCCGCAGGTCTCGCAGCGCTCCCAAGCCACCGGCTCCGAACTGCCCGAAGGTGGGGTGGTGCTCGTCATGTCTTCTCGGCTTTCGAGCGACGAATCTCGGCACGTCGGATGTGAAGCTGCTGCTCCGACCCCGGCCCAAGGACCGTCTCGTGGTACGCCCCGCACGGGACACACTGGGGGACGCGGGGCCATGCGCCATCGAGCGACACGCTCACCCAGCGAGGGGACCCGCAGCGCGGGCAGCAGCCGGTGTAGGTGGCGTCGATTCCGTCGTTCGGAGTAGTCATCCGCGAAGTGTCGCGCGCGGCGGTGCTGCCCGGGGCGGGGGCGGTGATGTCAGGGCACAAGGTGCTCGCCTCCGTCGTAGATGTGGAAGACGAGCGGACCGTCGAGGTGGACGGTGCCGACGTACTCGCCCACCGCCACGCTGCCCGTCGGGATCACGTTCAGGTGTCGCCAGACCATCGGCGCATCCGGGTTGACGTCCGCCCAGACGCACGGGTTGCCGCCCTGCTCATGGACGTGGATCAGGCGCGATCCCGCAGGCATGTGGAACCGCCGCTTGCCGGGGTCGTCCAGCGTGAACTTCCAGATTACGCGGCACCGAAGCGGACTGGTAGAAACGACTGTTGTTGAGGCCATGTCGCGGCCCTCCTCAGGGTTGGTTGAGTTGCCGGGAGGAACCGGTGCGGTCATGCCAGTTCCTCCTTGCAGATCCGGCAGAGCGTGCCACCGTCTTCGCCCTCACCGCACGAGGGGCAGACGTGCGTCTCCTCCCACGTCTCAAGGCACGGTCCGCAGAGCGGGCTGCACCCGCCGTAGTAGAGGTGCTGGCCGCAGAAGTAGTCGCCGCAGCCGTGCTCGCCCCCGTCGTGCATGTCGCCGCAGACGTAGCCGAGCCCGCGGTCGATCTTCTCGCCGCAGCCCTCGGTGTCGCACGTCGCAGCCACGGCGTAGCCGACCATCCGGCCTTTCGCGTTGGGCATCGGACCGGCCCAGCCCATCAGCGCTCACCCCCGATGTGAAAGCTGTAGTCGTGTCGCTGCGAGTCCCAGACCAGACGGCCCACCGGCCCGCCGTTCGGATCGACGAGCGGGATCACGTCTGGCGCTCGCCAGTACGACTGATTCCGTGGTGCGGAAAGTGCCTCACACACCTCGGCGATCATCGTCAGGTTCGTGGTCGAGAGCCGCTGAACCGGGTCCCCGCTTTCGTCTGCTGAGGCCACGTCGCGGCCCTCCCTGTCGGGGGCGCTCCTTCCGTCCAATGACGTCGACTCGCAGCGGTCATCCCACCGCAGCCACGCGCGCCCGCACCGGCACTCCGGGCCGTCGGGCCGCTCATGGCTGCCGGGGATCATGCCGTGGAGGGCATTGCCGCTTCCGTCGCCGTACTGCACGTCGGTCGTCTCCGGCATGTCGTCGCGCTGCGGCCCGACCTCGGCGTCAAGGCCGCGAACGGGGAACCCGCTTTCGTCTGTTGGAGGGAGGCCGGTCATCGGAGGGCCTCCCGCCACGACGGCGCGCTGTTCAGCGCGATCGTGATCTTGTCGTGGGCGCTCTTCTCCGCCTCGCTCACCGGTGCGGCCGGCAGGACGGCGGCCGCCTCGACGAGGGTCAAGAGGACGACGGGACCTTTGTAGCCGTTCATGCCTGGCCTCCGTCGCGGTAGGCCTGGACGTCACGGAACTGCGCGGGGTCGCCGCCGCGATCGGGATGCGTCGCCAGGAGCGCCGCCTTCACGGACCCGTGCTCGGCGACGAGATGCGCGCCGCGCGCGGTGCTGGGGACGGCCTGCCGCGCGCCGACCGGCGGGGTGAGGATGACGCCGGGGGTGCGGGCCTGGCGGAGGTCCTGTTCGCGGAGGTCGACCTCGAGGATCGTCTGGCGCGGCTTGAGGTGGCGGAGTTCGCGGACGAGCAGTTCGACGGTCGACGTCCAGGAGGCGGAGAACGGTGACGTGGTGTTGCCGCTGTACGTCGGCGCGGGGAGCGGGGTGCTGAGCGGCCGGAACGTGACGAGACCGGCGAGGTCGGCGTACGCGCTCACGACGTCACCTGTGGAGTCCGCGTGGAGTCCTTTCGGTTGTCCGCCGTGGTCCGGCTCAGGTACTCTGGGTCCGTCGCG
>JAQBQI010000105.1 GCA_028287085.1 Myxococcaceae bacterium | reverse complement strand
CTCGTCGCCCAGGGTGCGCGCGCCCGCCTCCGCGACCCGCGCGACCGCGCAGGGCACGCGGCCGAGCGCGTCGGTGAAGCCGCGGTACCAGCGCGCCACGTCGCCCTCGAGGACGCGCCGGTGCAGGCGCCCCATGCGCAGGCGGCGCTCCTCCTCGGGCATCTCCAGCGCCGCGCCGAGGGTGCGCTCGACCGCGGCGAGGTCGTAGGGGTTCACGATGAGGGCCTCGCGGAGCTCGTCGGCGGCGCCCGCGAACTCGCTCAGCACGAGCACCCCGCCGCCGTCGGCGCGGGCGGCGCAGTACTCCTTGGCGACGAGGTTCATCCCGTCGCGCAGCGGCGTCACGAGCATCACGTCGGCGGCGCGGTAGAGGGCGACGAGCTGCGCGAAGGTGACCGACCGGTAGAGGAAGTGCACCGGCGCCCGCGAGGGCGATCCGTGCGCGGCGTTGATGCGGCCGACGAGCTCGTTCACCTGCTGCCGCAGCTCGGCGTAGCTGTCGATCGCCTCGCGCGACGGCACGCCGATCTGGAGGAGCTGCACCCGCTCGGCGAGCGCGGGGTCGCCCGCGAGCAGGCGCTCGAAGGCGAGCAGCCGGCGGAGGATCCCCTTGGTGTAGTCGAGGCGGTCGACGCCGAGGACCACGCGGCGGCCGGCGGCGCCCTCGCGCAGCTTCGCGAGCTCGGCGTCGACGGCCGGGGAGTCGGCCGCGAAGGCGGCGGCGTCGATGCCGATGGGGAAGACGCCGAGGCGCACCGAGTGGTCGGCCCAGCGGATGGCGTCGACGTCGAGGTCGGTCGCGAGCACCCGCGCCGCCGCGCGCGCGAAGTTGGCCAGGTACTCGCCCGTGTGGAAGCCGAGGAGGTCGGCGCCGAGGAGCCCGCGCAGCACCTCCTCGCGCCACGGCAGGATGCGGAACACGTCCGAGGTCGGGAAGGGGATGTGCAGGAAGAAGCCGATGCGCGCGCCGGGCGCGAGGCGCCGCAGGTACTCGGGCACCAGCATGAGGTGGTAGTCGTGCACCCAGACGAGGTCGCCCGGCCGGAGCTGCGCCGCGATCGCCTCGGCGAAGCGCTGGTTGACGCGCTGGTAGGCGGCCCAGTCCTCCGCGGCCTCGAGCCGCACCTTGTCGAGGCTGTAGTGGAAGAGGGGCCAGACGGCGCCGTTGGAGAAGCCGTCGTAGTAGCGCGCGACCTCGGCCGCGCTGAGGTCGATGGGCACGAGGCGCCGCGCCGCGAGCTCGGCGTCGACCTCCGCGCGCTGCGCCGGGGTGGCCTCGGCGAGCTCGCCCGGCCAGCCGAACCAGAGGCCGTCGCCGCGCTCGTGCGGCCCGCGGAGGGCGGTCGCGAGGCCGCCGGCGGAGGGCGCGACGTCGACCCGGTCGCCCTCGACGTGGAAGGTGACGGGGAGGCGGTTGGAGGCGATGAGCAGGCGGCTCACGCGGACGGTCCGCGTCGAGGGTCGAGGTCGGCCGGGGGGCGCTCGCGCGGCGCGGGCTCGTCGAAGCGCCGGCCCGAGACGCGCTCGAACTCGGTGACGTCGTGCGAACAGACGACGGTCACCTCGGCGCCCGCGGCGGCGCGAAGCTCGCGCAGGCGCCGCTGGTTCGAGAGGCGGGCCGCGCGGTCCTTCTCCATCATCGTCTGGTAGAGGCGCAGGCCCGGCGTGCAGCGCGGGCGCTCCGGGTGCATCTCGGCGTGGAAGAAGTACGCGTCGCCGGCGAGCAGCAGCCAGTCGTGGTCGCGGCGCACGGCCACCCCCGCGTGGCCGAGCGTGTGCCCGACGAGCGGCACGAGCAGCACCTCGGGCCCGACCCCGTCGACCTCCGCGACGTCGTCGAAGCCGAACCAGCGCTCCGCCGGGTCGCCGCCGTAGGTGCGCCAGCGGTCGCGCGTGGCCCACTGCGCGGGCCGGTAGCGCATGCGGTCGAGGGCGGTCGCCCGCGCGACCGCGGCGTCGCGCTCGCGGCCGAGCAGGTGCACCGTGGCCCCGGGGAAGTCGTCGAGGCCGCCCGCGTGATCGAAGTCGAGGTGGGTGAGCACCACGTGGCGCACGTCGCGCGGGTCGAAGCCGAGGGCCTCGATCTGCCGCCGCGCCGTCATCGCCTCGCGCAGCTCGGGCCTCATCAGGGCGAGCATCAGCGGGTGCAGGCGCGACGTGGGGGCGCTCACGTCGCGCAGCCCGTAGCCCGTGTCGACGAGCACGAGGCCGGCGCGCGACTCGACGAGCAGGCAGTGGCTGGTGAGCCTCCCCCGCAGTGAGGCCACCGAACGGCCGTCCATGAGGTAGCCGCCCAGCGGGCAGCCCGAGACGCAGTTGAGGTGATGAACACGCATGGTGTTGGGTTCCGGTGAGGGGCGGGTGCCGGGTCCGACGGTCGTGGACGAAGTCGCAACTTCGGGACCGGCGAGACGCGCGCAACTGGAGAGGCGATCGGGCCCTGGGCGGCACTCAACCTTGTCGCAACTGAGACAGCGCGGCTCACGCCGGCGCCGCGCCCCCGGACGCCGCGATCGCGTGCAGGTCCGCGCCCCCGGGGCCGCGGAGGCGGGCGCGGGACGGGCCGCACGGTGATTGCTAAGTGGCACTCTCGTGTGCGCGACCGCGCACCGATCAACAACAACAACCAACAGGAGCGACCGCCATGACGAAATCGACCGGGACGAGGCCTTCCCCATCTAACAACAACGACGCGTCGGCCGGCAGCGCGGGCCACAGCGGCACCTCGGTGAAGCAGGGCCTGCATGGGCAGGCGGTGCGCGCCGAGGAGCGGGGGCGCGACGAGTTCCAGGGCAACGGCGCCTCCGCGGCGCAGGACGAGGGCCGCACCGCGGAGGGTGGGCGGCACTACGGGCGCCCCGCCATCGACGAGCCCGCGCCCGACGGCGGGCCGCCGGGGCCGATGCCGCCGGGATCGCCGACCGTCTCGCAGGACGAGGCCGGCGAGGACGACCGGAGCGAAGGGGACGAGGGCGAGGCGCCGGCGCGCTCGCAGGGTACCCACTCAGGAGGCCCTGCGCCCAAGCGCGGCTGACGCCCGCTGTCGACTTCGGTGGGTCGAGAGCCCGCCTTGCGCTGGTGGTTGGACGAGCCCGTGCGAGCGTCGCACGGGCGCCGAACGAGAAAACCGCAAGGGCGCAAGGGTCGCAAGGAACCGAAGGGAGGAGATGGAAGGACACGGAGTCGGATCCAGCACCTCCCGTCTCATCCCTTCGTGTCTCATCCCCTCCTGTCTCATCCCTCCCTGTCCTATCTCCTTCCTGTCTCGTCCCTTCCGTTCCTTGCGACCCTTGCGCCCTTGCGGTTTTCTCGTTCGGCGCGCCCGCGGGGCGCGCGGATCACGGCGCCGCCGCCAGCAGGTCGAGCAGGCCGCGGATCGGGATCGGCAGCCACGTGGGGCGGTTGTTGAGCTCGTAGTTGATCTCGTAGATGCACTTCTCGAGCGTGGAGAAGTCGAGCAGCAGGCGGCGCTCGGCCGGCGCGGCGGGCAGCAGCGCGGCGACCCCGGGCACCTCGAGGTAGCCGGCCACGTAGGCGGCGCTCATCCACGCGACCCAGTGCGCGGCCCAGGGGCGCAGCCGCTCGAGGTCCTGCGGGCGCTGCCGCCCGCGCAGCAGCGCCGCCGCCGCCACGTAGTCGAAGGAGCGCAGCATGCCGGCGACGTCGCGCAGGGGCGGGCGCTTGTAGCGGCGCTCGCGCAGCGGGCGGGCGGGCTCGCCCTCGAAGTCGATGATCATGAAGTCGTCGCCGGTGTGCAGCACCTGGCCGAGGTGCAGGTCGCCGTGAGCGCGCAGGCGCACCGTGTCGAGGAGGGTGGCGGTCACGGCCCGCAGCCGCGCCTCGACGGCGCCGAGCGAGGCGAGCAGCGCGTCGGCGTCGGGGCCCACCTCGGGCGGGAGCCCCGGGCGCAGGCGCGCGAGGGCCTCGCCGGTGCGCACGAGCAGCGCGCGCGCGCCCTGGAAGAGGGACTGCTGGTGCATCGGGGTGAAGCGCTCGGGCGCGAAGTCGCGCGCGACGCCCCGCGCGAAGAGGGCGTGGATCTCGCCGGTGCGATGCCCGATACGCCGCGCGTGGCGCAGGTCGCCCGCCAGGAGCGCGGCGACCTCGGCGGGGGCTTCGAGGCCGGCGCGGTCGAGCACGTGGGCGGGCGGCAGCGGCGGGAGCGCGGGGGGCGTGGTGAGCACGTGGTCGAAGAGGGCGTCGAGGTGGTCGGCGAAGAGGTCCCACGCGGTGCCCTGGTTGGCGACGAAGGCGTGGGCGACGGCGAGCGCGGTGGGCTCGGCGCCGGGCTGCTCGTAGGTGACCGAGCCGAGCACGCGCGGGGTGAGGCCGGGGGCGTGCTCGGTGAGGTACGCGCCGAGCTCGATCTCGGCGTTGAGGCCGGGCTCGAGCTGGCGGAAGACCTTGAGCACCAGCCGGTCGCCGAAGGGCACGGTGGAGTTGGTCTGCTCGAGCTTCACGGCGCGCCCGGAGAGCTCGCCCTCGCCGCAGCAGTCGCGCAGCCCGGGGCCCGGGGCGTACGCGAGCGCGCCGACCTCGCCGGCCGCGCCGGCCG
>JAQBQI010000836.1 GCA_028287085.1 Myxococcaceae bacterium | reverse complement strand
GCTCGACTGGGTGTCGACGCAGGCGCCGCCGCAGTTGGTGGTGCCCGCGGCGCATGAGTCGGCGCAGGCGCCGCTGGCGCAGACCTGGGTCGCGGTGCAGGCGTTGCCGCAGGCGCCGCAGTTCGCGCTGGCGCTGCGGGTGTCGACGCAGGCGCCGGCGCAGAGGGTCTGGCCGCTCGGGCACGCGCACGCGCCCGCGACGCAGGTCGAGCCGCCGGCGCAGGCGGTGCCGCACGCGCCGCAGTGGGCGGCGCTCGACTGGGTGTCGACGCAGGCGCCGCCGCACGAGGTGAGGCCCGCGCCGCAGGTCGTCGCGCAGACGCCGGCCGAGCACACCTGGGTCGCGGTGCACGCGGTGCCGCAGGCGCCGCAGTTCGCCGCGCTGCTGGTGGTGTCGACGCAGGCGCCGCCGCAGAGGGTCTGGCCGCTCGGGCACACGCACGTGCCGGCCGCGCAGGTGGTGCCGCCGGTACAGCCCTGGCCGCACCCGCCGCAGTGGGCGTTGCTGGAGTTGGTGTCGACGCACGCGCCCGCGCAGGCGGTCAGGCCGGTGCCGCAGGTGGTCGCGTCGATGTCGATCGCGTCGGGGCCCGGAACGTCGATGCCCTGGACGTCGTCGCCCGTGCCCACGTCGAGTCCGCCGCCGTCGACGACGGGGGCGTCGATCGAGCCGAGGTCGGTGGCGCCGCGGTCGTCGAGCGGCGCGTCGGTGTTGCCGGGCCGGTCGTCGCCGCCCGCGTCGGCGCGCGCGTCGGTCGTCGGGACGTCCGTGGTGGGGCTCACCGCGTCCGGGTCGCACGCGCTCAGCGCGAGCGTGGTCGCCGCGAGCATCGCCGCCCACCGTTGGGTGCGTCGCATTGTGTCCGTCATGTCATTGCCTCCTGTCGTCCCCTGCGACGGGACGCCGGGTGACCCGAGACGTCTCCGCAAGGAAGTTGAAGCCTGATAGTCCGCGGTCAGCGTCGGTGAGCACAAGCGCCTTCGCGGCGGTGCCGATCGCCGACATGGGCAGTGGCATGCGTGCCGCGCAGCGGGTTCGACGAAGTGCCCGGCGCGTGCTTGCTGGTCACTGGACTGATCGGACAGACATCCCGCCGAACAGCGCCGAGCCCGGCATTGGGACTTCACGAATCACCGGCTTTCGTAGGGCCCGCGTCGATCCCGACCGGCGGCACGGTTGGTGGAAGGGTTGCTCGTTACAGTGCAAAACGACCCCGGGAGCCTGGCGATGCGATCAACCGGTTGGCGGCGTTCGATTTTCACGGTGGTGCTGGTCGGGGCCGCGGGCGCGCTGGCGGCGGCGCCGGGCTGCGTCGGCGACCCCAACGACGTGAACTTCGACGAAGCGTGGGGCGACTGGCAGGTCGAGGAGATCGTCGCCGCGTGCACGCGCTCGTCGATCCTCGCGGGCACTCCGGCCAACCGCCGCGGCATGATCGAGCGCGCGCTCAACTGGGTCGACAACCGGGTGATGTACTCCCAGACGCCGCAGTCGCGCTGGGGCGGCTACCGCACCGACTGTTCGGGGCTGGTGTCGATGTCGTGGGGGCTGCCGGCCCCGGGCAACACGACGCACTCCTTCGCCGGCGGCCCGTGGGACAACCACCGCTCGCACCGCATCGACTGGAGCGACCTCGAGCCGGGCGACGCCCTCAACAACCCGCAGCACCACATCATGTTGTTCGCGGGCTGGCTCGACGAGCACCGCACCCGGTTCTGCACGGTCGAGGAGTACAACTGGGGCCACCCCGCGACGATCCTGCACCACTCGATCTACGACAACGCGCGCGGCAGCCAGATTCGCAACGTGTACCTGCCCGTGCGCCTCGACGGCGCGCCCCCGACCTCGTCGGGCACCGGCGGCACCTCGGGCGGAACCTCGGGCGGAACCTCGGGCGGAACCTCGGGCGGCGCGCAGTGCTACTCGAACACGCTGCAGCGGTGGATGGTTCCGCGCTCGTGCGTGGAGAGCCGCTACGACCGCGACTGGTACCAGTGCGTCGACGGGGTGTGGCGCCTCGGGGCCAACGCCTACGGCGCGTGCGTCAACACCAACCCCCTCTCGACGGCGCGCAACTCCCGCTGCTTCTCGTCGACGCTCGGCCGCGAGATGGTCGAGGGCACCTGCCTCCAGAGCCGCCTCGACGGCGACTGGTACCAGTGCACCGACACCGGCTGGGTCATCGAGCGCAGCCTGCCGGGCTCCAACCGCGGCGTCATCGGCGCGTGCATGGGCCGCTACCCGCTCAACTGAAGCGCCCGAGGGGGGGGGAGCCCTCAGGGCTTCTTGGGCATCGTCACGATCGGCTTGAGGACGGCCTTGCCGTCCTTGATCGAGACGTCGAGGCGCACCTCGGCGCCCTGATACTTCTGCGCGAGGCGCGGGAGCGTCTCCCTCGCCTGCCGCGCGATCGACTCGTACTGCACGTCGGTGCTCTCGCCGGTGATGCGCCTCGCCTCGACGAAGCGCTGGTGCAGCGCGCGGATCTGCGGGTCGTCGGAGGGCGCCGCAGGCTTCGGCGGGGCCTGCGGCGCGGGGCGCGGCGCGGGGCGCAGGGAGGGGCTGCCGGCCGCGCGCGGAACGGTGGGGCCGAAGGCGCTGAAGGCCGGGCGGGCGGAGGCCGCGACCGGCGCGGGCGTCGGGGCGCGCAGCGGCGGGACGTCGAAGTCGGGGAAGGACTCGACCTCGCTGCCGCGCGCGGCGTGCATGCTGGGCGAGCGCGGGGCGGGCTCGTCGGTGTCCTCCGCGATGTCGTCGTCGGTGAGCTCCATCGGGTCGGGCGGCGTGTCCTCGGCGGCGGCGGCCGCGGCGGGCTGCTCGAGCTTGCGGCCGAGGCGCTGCGCGCGGATGAGGTCGCGCTTGTACGTGCCCTCTTCGATCTGCCGGATGATGCGCCCCCAGTAGGTCTGGTAGGTCGTGAAGCGCTGCACCAGCGTCTGGAAGCGGAAGCGCAGGCCGCCGTTGCGGAACTGCTCCTTGTGCAGCTGGGCGAAGCGGCGGTCGACGTCCTTGCGCTGCACGAAGGGCAGCATCTTCTCGATGCCGATGAAGTACTGGTCGTACTTGATGCGCAGCCGCTCGAGGCGCGACTCGAGCTCCTCGAGCTCCTTCTGGATCTCCGCTGGTGTCACCGCGAACTCCCGTGCTGCCGTGCGCTCATAGGGGTGTGATGACGAGGTTGTCGAAGTGGACGGGGGCGTCCCAGTCGTTGAACGCGAAGTACTCGTGGCCCGGGCCGGTGAGGGCCTCGGGGTCGTCCCACTCGAGCATCGGCGCGCCGTCGAGGAGCCAGTTGAGCACGCGGCCGCGGCGCTCGACCGTGAAGTGGTAGTGGCGGCCCACCTCGACGCGCGGGCCGACGCGCTGCCGGCGGTCGGGCGCGTGCTCGTCCATGCGCGCGATGACGTTGTAGCGGTTGCCCCAGCCCCCGAAGATCACGACGTAGCTCGTGGCCGTGTACGAGGCCTGCACCGCGTGCGAGCTGCCGTCGCCCCAGACCTCGCACTTGATGTCGCCGTCGGGCGAGTCGCTCCACGCGTCGAACTCGATGCGCGCGTTGCGCGGCAGCTTGCGCTTGAGCCACAGCGGGTGGTTGCGCGCCCCCTGGCCGCGCAGCGCGCCGCCCTCGATGCGCCAGCCCTCGCCCGTCTCGCGCCACTCGGGGCCGAGCTCGGCGCGCTCGAAGTGATCCTCGAAGCGCTGCCCCACGGAGGGGCTGCGGGGCTCGGTACAGCCCGCGGTCACCAGCGCCCCGCCGCCCGCCGCCGACGCGAGCGCGCCCGCGAGCGGCACCATCCAACGCCACCACAGCCTCATTGCCGCGGCACGGTACCACAGCACCCCGGCGCCTCCGCCACGTTGAACATTTCCTCCGGATGAGGTGTCGTATCGGCCTCATGAACCGCCGCGCATTCGCCTCGATCCTCCTCACGGCCGCGCTCTCCACGGCCGCGCAGCCCGTCCTCGCCTCGGTCGGCACCGAGGCCCCGGAGTTCACCCTCCCCGCCGCGCCGGGCGGGCCGACGCGAGGGCGCTTCCGCCTCGCCGACTCGCTCCACCGCAAGCCCATCGTGGTGCTCTTCTGGGCGACGTGGTGCCAGCCCTGCATGCAAGAACTCCCGGTGTACCAGGCGCTCTTCCAGCGCTACGGCGGCCAGCTCCAGGTCGTGGCCGTCTCGATGGACGGCCCCGACACCGTCGCCGAGGCGGGCGCCACCGCGCGCCGGCTGGGCATCACCTTCCCGATCGTGACCGACCTCGAGACCCAGGTGGTGTCGGTCTACAACCCGCGGCGCGCCGCGCCCTTCTCGGTGTGGGTCGACCGCGGCGGGATCATCCGGCGCGAGCGCGAGGGCTTCTCGATGTCCGAGCAGCCCCAGATCGAGGCGGGCATCGCCGAGCTGATGCGGCGGCAGTAGTGATGCGGGAGTAGCGAAGGGGGGGGAGACGGATCAGGCGTCGAGGTCGGGCTCGCCCTTGGGGGCGTGGTCGGCGGGGGCGCCGTTCGACCCTTCGAGGGCGCGGAGCTCGTCGCGGGCGCGGCGGGAGACGTCGTTCCAGTCGGCCTGGTGGTGGCGGGCGAGGCCGTAGACGTGACCCGGGCGGTGCTCGCTCACGATGGCGGTGAGCGACCGCATGATCTTCGCGGCGATGTCGTTGTCCTCGGGGTCGTTGATGCGCGGCTGGAGCACGCGGGTCTCCGCGGTGACGGCCTCGATCTTCAGGCGCAGCAGCGACGGGTCCATGCCCGGGGCGTCGTTGCTGATGTTGCGCACCTCCTCGCGGAGGCGCTCGAGGGGGTTGCGCACGCCCGGGTCGGCGCCGCGGAAGCCCGACGGCTCGCGGGCCTCGGGGCCGCGGGCGTCGCGCGGCTCGCGGCCGGC
>JAQBQI010000820.1 GCA_028287085.1 Myxococcaceae bacterium | reverse complement strand
GGGCGGCGCGGCCGACGTGGTCGCGGGCGAGCCCGGGGACATGTCCGCGGCGCCCGAGATACACGTCACCGAGACCGAGCTGGAGGCCGATCTCGCGGCGCGCGACGAGACGGCTTGACTCCCCAGGTCGCCCCCGTACGATCCGCGGCCCTTGTCTCGCCGCGCGCCGTGCAGAGGCCTCCGATGTGGATCCTGATCCTGTCCCGCAAGGCGTCGATCTACTCGACGCGCCGACTCACCGAAGCCGCCCAGGCGCGCGGCCACCAGGTCAGCGTGGTCGACCCGCTGGAGTTCTCGCTGGTGGCCTCGCGGGGGCGGCCGTCGCTCTTCCACCGCGGCCTCGAGGTGGGCGGCTACGACCTGGTCATTCCGCGCATCGGCGCGTCGATCACCACCTACGGCCTCGCGGTGGTGCGGCAGTTCGACATGCTGGGCATCCCGGTGCTCAACACCGCGCTCGCCATCGCCCGCTCGCGCGACAAGCTCCGCGCGATGCAGCTGCTCACCCGTAAAGACCTCGACATCCCGATCACCGTCTGCACGAAGACCGCGTCGCACATCGACGCCGCGCTCGCGCTGGTGGGCGGGCCGCCCGCGATCGTGAAGCTGCACCAGGGCACGCAGGGCATCGGGGTGATGCTCGCCGAGACGCGGCAGGCCGTGGAGAGCACCCTCGAGGCCTTCTGGACGCTCGGGCAGGACATCATCCTCCAGGAGTTCATCGCCGAGTCGCGCGGCAAGGACGTGCGCGCCATCGTGGTGGGCCGACGCGTGGTCGCGGCGATGCGGCGGCGCGCGCAGAAGGGCGAGTTTCGCTCGAACCTGCACCGCGGCGCCGAGCCCGAGGCCATCGACCTGAAAGACCTCGACCCCCGCTACGCCAAGGCCGCCGTCGAGGCGTGCAAGGTGATGGCGCTGGAGGTCGCCGGCGTCGACATGCTGGAGACGCGCGGCGGGCCGAAGATCCTCGAGATCAACAGCTCGCCCGGCCTCGAGGGCATCGAGCGCGCGACGGGGCGCAACGTGGCCGGGGCGGTGATCCGCCACGCCGAGCGCTACGTGACGCGCCGGCTCGGGCGGGGCAGCGCCGGGGACATCGAGAACGAGCGCTCGCGCCGCCGCCGGCACAAGGGCGCCTGAGGTGGGCAACGTCGAGCGCCTCGACGAGGGCGCCGCGCAGGTGCTGCGCATCAACCGCCCCGACCGCAAGAACGCCCTCGACCCGGAGACCTTCGCCGAGCTGCGCGCCCACGCCGACGCGCTGCGCAGCGTGCCCGGGGTGCGCGGGGTGATCATCACGGGCGAGGCCGCGGGCGGGGTCTTCGTGAGCGGCGGCGACCTCAAGGCGCTCAAGGACGTGCGCACCGCGCGCGGCGCCCGCGAGATGGCGCGCAAGGCCCACGCGACCCTCGACGCGCTGCGCGAGCTCGGCGTGCCGCTCGTCGCGGCGGTGGCGGGCGACGCCCTCGGCGGCGGGTGCGAGCTCGCGGCGGCCTGCGACTACCGGGTGGCCGAGGCGCAGGTGCGCTTCCACTGGGTGCAGGCGCGCTACGGCGTGACCACGGGCTGGGGCGGCGCGGCCAACCTGCTGGAGCTGGTTCCGCGCGGGACGGCGATGCGGTGGCTGTTGACGACCGACCCGGTGGGCGCCGACGAGGCGCACGCGGCGGGCTTCGTCGACGCCGTGGTGAAGCAGGGCGAGGCCCTCGACCACGCGCGCGACTTCGTGCAGCGCGTGGCCCGGCAGCCGAAGGCGGGGCTGCGGCGGATGGTGTTCCTGCTGCGGGAGACGGCGCGGCTCGACGCGCGGCGCGCGCGGGTGCTGGAGCTCGATCACTTCGGCCGCTCGTGGGCCACGACCGACCACCACGACGCCGTCGCGCGCTTCCTGCGCAAGGGCTGACGAGCGCCCGGTCGGCGCGCCGCGGGTTCTGATAGCGTCGTCGCCGAGGTGCCTGCGATGACGATGCGATGGTGGACCGTGGGGCTCGCGTGCTCGCTGGCGCTCGGCTGTGCTGACGGCTCGTCGGTGGTGGGCGGCCCGGCCGCCGTCGACGCGGGCTCCGACCTGGGGACCGACCTCGGCGTCGACGCGCCCGGCCTCGACGCGGTCGACGTGGTCGACGTGCCGCCCGCCGTCGACGTGGTCGACGTGCCCTCCGTCGATGTCGTCGACGTGCCCTTCCGCTGCACCGACGACGCCTCGTGCGCGGGCAACGCGGGCGGCGCCGTCTGCGAGGTCGCGAGCGGCCGCTGCGTGCAGTGCCTGGCCACCGCCGACACCTGCGCGGCGGGCTCGTACTGCGTCGCCGGGAGCAACGTGTGCGCGGCGGGCTGCCGCAACGACGAGGGCTGCGCCGCGGGCGTCGGCGACGCGGGCGCCGCGCCCGGCCGGCGCTGCGACGTGGCCACCCGCGCGTGCGTCGAGTGCGTCACCGACGAGCACTGCCCGTCCGGAACGCTCTGCGTCGGCAGCACCTGCGTCGTCGGCTGCACCGCGGCCCGCGCCTGCCCCACCGGGCAGACCTGCTGCGCGGGAGCCTGCGTCGACCCCCTCGCCAACACCTCGCACTGCGGCGCCTGCGACAACCGCTGCACGCTCGCGCACGCGGCCCCCGCGTGCATGAACGGCGTGTGCGCGGTCATGACCTGCACCGCGCCCTACGACGACTGCGACGCGAGCGCGGCCAACGGCTGCGAGACCGACACCCTCAACGACGTCGCGCACTGCGGCGGCTGCGGGATGGCCTGCGCCGCGCGCGCCCGCAGCGCCGCGAGCTGCGCCGCGGGCCGCTGCGCCTACGCCTGCGACGCGGGCTTCGCCGACTGCGACGGCAGCGCGGCCAACGGCTGCGAGGTCGA
>JAQBQI010000813.1 GCA_028287085.1 Myxococcaceae bacterium | reverse complement strand
TCGGGGGCGCGCTGTGAGGCGCCCGCTGCGGGGGGCGCTCGTCGCGCTCGTGAGCGTCGCCGGCTGCGTGCTCGACTTCAACGGGTTCCGCGTGCCGACGCCGACGCGCGACGCGGGGGTCACGCCCGACGTGGGCTTCGACGCGGGCTTCGACGCGGGCGTCCCGAGCGACGTCGCCCCCGACGTGCGGGTCGAGGACATCGCGGTCGACCAGGCCCCGAGCGGCGACCGCGGCGACCCGCGCTGCGCGCCGCCGGCCAACGCCGTCATCCGCGTGGCCCACATGGCGCTCGGCATCCCGTCGGTCGACCTCTGCATGCGCCGGGCGACCGGCGACGCGCCCTTCGCCCCGGTGCAGGCCAACGACTGGCCCGCCGGCGGCGTCGCCTACGCGACGGTCTCGCAGCACGTCTCCCTCAACGGCCAGGTCGCCGCGGCCAACGACCGCTGGCACTTCGCCCTCGTGCCCCACGGCACCGACTGCGCCGCCGCGGCGACGGCCGGCGTCCCCGTCGCGACGCTCACCGTCACGGTCGACCCGCAGAGCCAGTCGACGCTGCTCTTCACCAGCGAGGTCCGCAGCGACGGCCGCGTCTTCGGCCTGCTCGGGCTGCTCAGCGACCAGGCCTGCACCACCTGCCCCGCCAACACGGTCGACGTGCGCGCCGTGCACGCCTCCCTCGGCGCCTCGGCCGATCGCATCAACCTCTCGATCAACTACGGCCTCCCCTCGCCGGGCCCGATGGCCTTCGTCAACGTGCTCTTCGCCAACAACATCTCGTACGGTCAGACCGCGCCCGTCGGGGGCGCCGGCTACGACTGCGACACCGCCTGGCGCGCCGCCGCCGCGCTGTCCGACGCGTACACGGTGCAGTTCGCCGCCGAGGCCGTGTCGACCGACGTCCTCGCGCGCAGCGAGCGCGTCGGCCTCAAGGTCGACCTCCTCCTGCGGTCGCGCATGGCCACGGTCTTCTTCATCGGCGGCGACGGCGTCCGCACGCCCGCGCCCGAGTTCCTGCTCTGCTATGAGGGCGCGCGCGACGCGGGCATGACGGTGTGCGACCGCATCGCCGCCGCCGCCGTGCCCCGCCCCGTCGTCGGCGACGCGGGCGCGCCCGCCGACGCGGTTGACGCCCCCGCCGAGGCCGACGCCGGCCCCGAAGACGACGTCCTGCTCTAACGGCGTCCGGGCTCCCGATGGGAAGTGCTCATGTTCGGCGGCGACGCGCCGATACCGAGAGCATCGCCTCGCCAACGCTCAAGGAGCTCCCATGATCGTCTCGGGTTCGGCCTCTTTCATCCCCTGCGAACGCCCCGAAAACCGCCGCGGCGGCGACCGCGTGGACGCCGAGTTCGAGATCACGGCGCAGAGCGAGAACAACTTCTACCGGGGCCTCTCGGAGAACATCTCCGTCGGGGGGCTCTTCTTCGAGACCTACGCGGTGCACCGGCTCGGCGAGCGCCTCACCGTCCGCTTCACGCTGCCCGGCACCGCCGCGCCGATCGAGGCCACCGTCGAGGTGCGCTGGCTCCGCCCGCACAACCCCGCGAGCGACACGCCTCCGGGCATCGGCGTGCAGTTCGCCGCGCTCGACGCCGACGCGCGCCGCGTGATCGAGCGCTTCACCGGCAAGCGCGACCCGCTCTTCTACGACGCCGACTGACCGCGCCCCGCCCCGCCCCGCCCCGCCCCGCCCCCGCCGTTCCCCCGGCGACGCGGCCCCGATTTTCCCCACGAAACCAGCGAATCCGATCGGATCCACCGCGCCGCCGCGCCGCGCTCCGTGGGCCTCCGGGTCGGGCCGACGACGACCGCGGCCCCCGGTCCGCGCCGCTTCCCCTACAGCTGCTGCGATGTAGAAACGCCGAGAAATCAAGACGATCCACTCGTCTCGGCGCGGGGCCGGTCGATACCCGGGACAGACCCAAATGGCCCACCCAATCAACACCCTGATCCTCCTCGCGGCGACGGCCACGGCCACGGGCTGCGCCCTCGAGACGGCGACGCCGGGCGACTGCCTCCACTGCTCGACCGCGCAGCAGGAGACGTCCATCACGAGCGCCGAACCGGCGGCGACCGTCTCCGCGGGCGAGGCCGCGACCTGCGCCGCCTGGGCGCCCATGCGCGACCTCCAGACGCGCACCGCGGGCTGGTCGTCGGGGTCGACGGCGTGCGGCGCGGGCGCGCTGCCCGATGCGACGCGGCAGGCCTCGCTCACCTGGGTGAACTACTACCGCGCCCTCGCGGGCCTCGCGCCCCTGAGCGAGACCGCGGCCGACCGCGCCGCCGCGCAGTCGTGCGCCGTGATGCTCGAGCGCAACGGGCAGCTCTCGCACACGCCGCCGACGACGTGGGCCTGCGCCGACGCCACCGCCCGCGCGACCGCGGGGCGCAGCAACCTCTCGGGCAACCCGGGCTTCCCGATGAGCCCCTGGTACGCGGTGCGCGGCTGGGTCGACGAGGGCCGCGACCTCTCCAACACCCTCGGGCACCGGCGCTGGATGCTCAGCCCCGAGCTGCGCTCGATGGCCTACGGGCAGACCGGCAGCTTCGCGTGCATGACCCTCGGCATCGGCGCCCGCGACCCCGCGGCGCCGGCCTTCGTGGCCTGGCCGCCCGCGGGCTGGGTCCCGACGGCGGTGGTCGGGACGATCTGGTCGCTGTCGCGGCCGGGCGTCGCGGTCGCCGGGACCACGGTGCAGGTGACGCGCGACGGCGCCGCGCTCGCGGTGAACGCCGCGGCGCGCCCGGCGGGCTTCGGCGACGACACGGTGAGCTGGGAGATGCCGGCGGTGGTCGCGGGGAGCTCGTACCGGGTGCGCGTGAGCGCGCCGGGCGCGGCGGCGATCGAGTACGAAGTGCGGCCGACGGGCTGCGGGGCCCGCTGATGCGACGAGAGATCTCAACCCCCCGGAGTGGAGGCGAGGACGACCATGGGTGAGTTCGCGATGCTGACCGCAGGCACGATGGTGGCCTCCCGCTACCGGATCAAGAAGGTGCTCGGCAAGGGCGGCATGGGCGCCGTCTACGAGGCCGAGGACACCCAGAACGGCGGGATCAAGGTCGCGCTCAAGACCCTGCGCGTCGACCTCTACGACCGCGAGGACCTCGTGAAGCGCTTCGAGCGCGAGGCGCGCGCCGCGGCCCGCATCGGGCACCCGAGCATCGTCGGCGTCCACGCGGTGGGCCACGACGACCACCTGAGGACGCGCTTCATCGTGCAGGAGGCGCTGCGCGGCACCGACGTCGCCGGCTGCCTCAACGAGCTCGGGAGCCTCTCGCCGCTCTCGGCGATGGCCGTCGCGCTGCCCGTGATGGACGCCCTCGTCGCCGCCCACGCCGCGGGCATCGTGCACCGCGACATCAAGCCGGAGAACGTGTTCCTGCACGAGACCGACGACGGGAAGATCGTCCCGAAGGTGATCGACTTCGGCATCGCCAAGGTCATCGACGAGCTCGACCGGATGGAGCGCACCGCCACCGGGATGGTCTTCGGCACGCCCTGGTACATGTCCCCCGAGCAGGCCCTCGGCGACAGCTCCATCGACGCGCGCACCGACGTCTGGAGCGTCGGCGCGATGATCTACGAGATGGTCTGCGGCACGCTGCCCTTCGGCGGCACCAACCCCAACGCGGTCATGGCCCAGATCATCTTCGGCCGCCCGACGCCGCTGCAGCACCACTGGCCCGACGTGCCCGCCGACCTCCAGGAGGTGATCCACAAGGCCATCGAGCGCGACCTCACGAAGCGGTACGCGACGATGACGGAGTTCCGCGACGCCCTCATGGCGTGCAGCCTCTGGCGCGGCGTGACCCCCGAGATCGCGCAGGGCTTCCTCCCCCGGCCGAGCTCCTTCGAGGGCATCAGCGACATCCTCCCGGCGGAGTTCGTCGACGAGCCCGGCGACCGGCGCCCGTCGCGGCGCTCCTCGCTCCCGGCCCTCGAGGCGCTGCGCGTCGCGATCTCCGGCTCCTTCGACCCGCGGCCCATCGTCTTCAGCGCCGCCCCGGAGGCCCCGCGGCCCGCGCCGGCCGCGCGCCGCCCGGCCCTCCTGTCGGTCGACGAAGACCTCATGGCGACCCGCCCGATCGCGCAGCGCGC
>JAQBQI010000812.1 GCA_028287085.1 Myxococcaceae bacterium | reverse complement strand
GGGCGCGGCGCGTCGAGCGCGGCGACGAGCGCGGCCATCAGGTCGGCCGCGGCGCGGCGGCGCACGAGTCCCGCGGCCTGGCCCGACCAGAGCGACTGCAGCTCGGGGTGGCCCGACGCCCCGGCGGCCGCGCGGAGGCCCTGCGTGAGCCAGTTCTGCAGCGGGTACGGCGGCACGTCGGCCTCGTGGGCGCGGAGCTCGGTGATGAGGCGGTTGCGGACGCCGCGCGCGTGGCGCCCCGAGAAGAGCCGCGTGAGGGTGGTCCACCGCGCGTCGGGCGAGACGAGGGTGCGCTTGTGCCCTTCGCTCGCGTTGGACTCGTCGCAGGCCAGGAAGGCCGTGCCGAGCTGCGCCGCCGCGGCCCCGAGCGCGAGCGCCGCCGCGACGCCCCGCGCGTCGGCCACGCCGCCCGCCGCGATTACGGGGATGCGTACGGCGTCGACCACCTGCGGCACCAGCGAGAAGGTCCCCGTGAGCGACTCCTCGGCCGGGCGCAGGAAGGTCGGACGGTGCCCGCCCGCGTCGCTCCCCGAGGCGACGACGGCGTCGAAGCCCGCGGCCTCGATGTGCCGCGCCTCGTCGACGGTGGTGGCCGCGCCGACGGTGAGGATCCCGCGCTCGCGCAGCGCGGCCATCACGGCGGGCGACGGCGCGCCGAAGACGAAGCTCAGCACGGGCGGTCGCGCGACGAGCACGGCGGCGATCTGCGCGTCGAAGTCCTGGCCCGCCCGCTCCTGGAAGGCGGGCTCCGGGGCGCCGAGCTCGCGCAGGTACGGGCGCAGCAGCGCGAGCGCGGCCTCGAAGGACGCGGGCGTGAAGCGCAGCCCGGCCTCCTCCGGCAGCGGCACCCAGAGGTTGAGGTTGAAGGGCCGGTCGGTGCGCGCGCGCAGCTCGGCGACGGTGCGGGTGATGGCCGCGGGCGCGAGCGCGTGGGCGCCGAAGGATCCGAGCCCGCCGGCGTTGGACACGGCGGCCGCGAGCGCGACCGACGAGGCCCCGCCGCCGAAGGGTCCCTGCACGATCGGGTAGCGCAGGCCGAAGCGCCGGGTGAAGGCGGTGTCGTTCCACATGCCGACAGCCATCGCGCCGCGCGGGCCCGGACGCAACACCCCGCGCGCGCCAACGGTCACCGGCGGCGGGTCAGCGGTTGAGGCCGATGCGGCGGTGCGCGAGCGAGGGCAGCGAGGCCCGCACCGAGGCCGTGCGCTCGGGGTCGATCTCGGCCAGCACGAAACCCTCGCCCTCGGCGCGCTCGGCGAGCACCACGCCCCAGGGGTCGACGATCATCGCGTGGCCCCAGGTGGTGCGCCCGCCCGGGTGCGTGCCCCACTGCGCCGCCGCCAGCACGTAGGCCTGCGACTCCACCGCGCGGGCGCGCAGCAGCAGCTCCCAGTGGGCGCGGCCGGTCGTCGCGGTGAAGGCCGCCGGCACCGCGAGCACGGTCGCGCCGCCGTCGACCAGCGCGCGGTACAGCTCGGGGAAGCGCACGTCGTAGCAGACGCTCAGGCCCAGCCGGCCCACCGGCGTGTCGGTCACCACCAGCGCGTCGCCCGGCGCCGTATTACGCGACTCGGTAAGCGTCGGGCCGCCCGGCAGGTCGATGTCGAAGAGGTGGATCTTGCGGTACCGCGACGCCACCAGACCGCGCCCGTCGACGAGGGCCGCCGTGTTGAAGGTGCGCGCGTCGTCGGCGCGGACCTCGGGGACGCCGCCCCACAGCACCCACGCGCCGGTCTCGCGCGACAGCGCCGCCATGCGCTCGCCACAAAGGCCCGCGGGCGCCTCGCCCACCACGTAGCGGCCCGCGACCTCCGCGCGCCGCTCCTCGGCGCCCATGTACAGGGCGTTCTCGGGCATCACGATGAGCGCCGCGCCGGCCGCCGCGGCCTCGCGCCCGAGGGCCACGGCCGTCGCCACGTTGCGGTCGACGTCCTCCCCGGAGGTCATCTGCACGACGGCCGCCTTCACGCCGCCACCTCGCGCCTGAACTCCGCCACGCCGGCCCGCAGCGCCGCGCGCGTGGGCACCATCTCGCGCCCCGTGAGGGCGGCGACCAGCACGGTCATCCACGCCTCGGGGAGCGCGCGCACCCGGTAGCTCGCGCGGCCCGCCTCGACCCGCAGCGAGCTCCCCTCGCGGTGCACCGCGACCACGGCGCCGTCGACCAGGGCCTCGAGCGGCGGGGCCCAGCTCGGCGCGCAGCGGCGCCACCACGCGGCGGCCTCGTGCAGCAGCACGGCGGGCAGCAGCTCGCGGGGCGGCGCCGACTCGCCCGGCGGAATCTCCGGGTGCGTGATGCCGCGCGCCGGTCGCGCGGGGCGGACGAAGGGGCGGCTGGGGTGCGGGGCGAGTCCGTGGAGGGCGGCGGTGCGCAGGCGCGCGAGCGGGTCGTCGGTCACCCGGCGACGATAGCGCGACCGGCGCCGTCGGGGGTCACCGGGCGTGCGCGCAGGGGGCGGCCGACCCCGGGCAGGGGGCGGTCGCGGCGCAGGGGGCGGCGGCGCCCTCGGGCTCGCAGCCGGTGGCGCAGTACGCGGCGCGGGCCACGATGGCGACCTGGGCCGCGGAGATGATGGCGAGGCCCGCGATGCCCATGAGCACGGTGCGGCCGAGGCCCTTGCGCACGAGGGCGAGGTCGCCGGGGACCGTCGCGACCTCTTCGTTGGCGGTCTGATCGCGGAAGGGGTCGAGCTCGATGCGGGTGGTGGCGTGCGGGCGCGCCAGGACGTGGTCGAGCGTGGGGGCCCAGACGAGCGGCGGGGCGACGTGGCCGCCCTCGCGGGGCAAGAGGACGAGCGAGCCCTCGCTCACGGCCTGCTCGAAGCGGGCGAGGCGCACGGCGCGGAGCATCGCGGCGAGGGTGAGCACCGAGGCGACGACGGTGAGGCCGACGGCGCCCGCGTGGAGGACGTCGATGCGGTAGCGCCAGCCGGCGACGCCCGCGGCGAGGCCGACGAGGGTGGCGGCCTCGATGGAGAGCCGCTCGGCGCCGCTGGCCGAGGGCTCGCGCAGGGCGGCGCGCACGCGCAGCGACCAGAGGGAGAAGACGACGCCGAAGCCGGCGCCGACGACGAGGCCGTAGGCGACGCCGTAGGCCGCGGCGACGGGGACGAAGCGCCCGAGGGCGAAGCCCGCGCTGGCGACCGTGGCGACCGAGACGACCGCGCCGCCG